>CAVIXY010000006.1:0-35649 GCA_963646665.1 Bacteroides sp. CAG:545 | reverse complement strand
AAAGCTCTTGATGTGGTTGTACAGTGCCTCGATCTCGAAGATGATCATGGCAACACCGGCCAGCGGCACCGGGAAATACATCCAGAAGCGGCTCAGCCAGGGCATGGACACGTAGAAGCCGCGGCCGCCCAGGGTGGTGGCATAGTTCCAGCCCACCACCATCATGATGATGCCCAGAATGCACACGGCAAGGTCGGCCAGAATGTCCAGGATCTTGATGGCAAGCTTGGGCAGGTAAACATCAAATGCGGTCATACGGATGTGGGCGCCGCGCCGGATAGCAAGGGCGGCGCTGAGCACGGCCATGTAGCTCATGCAGGTCAGCACAACTTCCTCCGACCAGGCGGGGTCCGGGATAAAGGGAACGTAACGGCCAATGACGGACATCGTTGTGATGGCGATATCTGCGATCAGCAGGATCTTGCAGATGAACAGCACCACTTTATAGGTGATATCATAAGCCGGTTTGATCTTATCCAGTGTGGTAAAGATTTTCGGCATGTTCATTCCTCCTAATAAAACCCCGGCGGCCGGCGGGGAGTTCCCGTCACAGCCCGCCGGGGGGCCTTACAGCTTACGGGGTTGGAAAAGACGGCCTTATGCCTTCATATCCAGGATCTTCTGGTACAGCTCTGCCTGGTCCGAGGTGTTCTCGCTGATGACCTTGGCGCAGGCTTCCTGCCAGGGAGCCTTATCGGGCACATCCACCACGTTGCAGCCGGATGCCTTCAGCTCGTCCAGAACCTTGTTCTCAGCGCTTTCAGACAGCTCTGCGTTGAAGGCCTGGGTGTCGACACCGGCTTCCATGATGGCAGCCTGCTGGTTTGCGGTCAGCTTGTTCCATGCGTTGTCGGTGATGACCGCCTGGATCGCGCCCAGGGTATGGCCATCGAGGATCAGGTTGTTTGCAACCTCGGGGAAAGCATTGGACTTGTAGTTTGCAATGGGCTGCTCGGCACCATCCACAACGCCGGTCTGCAGTGCGCTGTACAGCTCACCGAAGGAAACAACGGTGGGGTTTGCGCCCAGGCCCTCGACCATGCCGTTCATGACGGGGTCGTTGGACACGCGCAGCTTCAGGCCCTTGAAATCCTCAATGCCGGAAACGGGTTTGACCGTGAAGAAGTGACGGAAGCCCTCTTCGCCGTAGAAGATGCCGCGCAGGGGCAGGCCCAGCTCCTGAGGCTCGTTCAGGAACTCAGGTGCCAAATCGCTGCCGGCAAAGTTCCAGAAGTGCTTGCGGTTCTCGAAGGTGAAGGGGATGGACAGCAGCTTGGACTTGTTGCAGCCGTAGCTGGTCAGTGCAAATGCGGAGATACGGCTCATGTCGATGGAAGTGGAGCCGCCCAGGATGGCGTCCAGAACATCGTTCTCGGAACCCAGAACGCCGGAAGCCTGCACATCGATCACAACGGAACCGCCGGTCAGCTCTTCCACCTTCTCCTTGAAGTGAGTTGCGGTCTGGCCAACGATGGTATCCAGCGGGTTGACCTCGGCGTAGACCAGGGTCACTTTGGGATCGCCGGCGGCAGCGGCGGTGTCACCGGCAGCTGCAGAAGCAGCGGTGGAGCCGGCAGTGGAAGCAGCGGTGGAGCTGGAAGAGCCACCACATGCGGTCAGGGCAGCGGCAGCAGCGGCTGCACCGGCAACAGCGAGAAAGTTGCGGCGAGTGATCTTTTTCATAACAAAAACCTCCTGAATTCTCTTTAGGGCGGTACTCTCTGCACAGGAGCCGTGCCGCCGTTCATTCACTGGTCACACTGTAGCAAAATTTTTTTACCGGCACAAGGCGTTTCAAAAAATGTCCTGTTTTTTGAAAAAATATGAACATTTTATTTATGCAGCCTGCACAAGAAAAAATCCAAGCCTTTGGGCATCATTGCCTAAGGCTTGGATTTTTAATGGATTTCACGAGAAATTTCAGCTGTTCTGAATGCGTTCCAGGGTTGCTGCCTGGTCGGCAAACCGGTCGTAAAGCGGGCGCACCGCCTCGCGGAATTTCTGTTTTTCCTCTGCGGAAAGCTCTGTGACCACAATGCCGTGGTCCAGCATATTCTGCTCGGCGCGGGCCTCCTGCTCCGCCCAGAGAGTGCGTTCCACCAGGGCCGACTGCCGCGCGCAGCTGCGGATGATGCCCGGATAGGAAGCATCCAGCTGGGCCAGCTTTTCCATGGCGGGCACACTGGCCAGCTGGATCTCCGGCACACGGGTGTGCTCATCCTGCAAAAAGTAGGGGGCCACCTCATAATGCCCCATGGTCTCGTAGCTGGGCCAGTTGTTTTCGGCCCCGTCAATTTTTCCGTTGCGCAGGGCGGCATATACCTGGCTGTACACCACCTGCACCGGGTCAGCTCCCAGTGCCGTGACCATGGCGCTCATGGTGTCCGACTCCTGCACCCGCAGCGTCAGCCCCTGCAGGTCGGCCAGACCGGCCACCGGCTTCCGGGTATAAAAGCTGCGCACACCGGCATCAAACCAGGAAAGCCCGGTCAGATCCATGGCGTCCAGCACCCCCAGAAATTCATCGCCGATGCTGCCGTCCAGCACCCGCCACATCTGTTCGGCGTCCTCATACAGGTAGGGCAGCTGCAGCACATTCAGCACCGGAAGGTACCCGGCCAGCTGGCTCAGGGAGACGCGGGCAAAGTCGATGCCGCCAAACTGCATCTGCTGAATGACGCTCTGCTCCGATCCCAGTTCCCCGCCGCTGTACACCTCAATTTTCACCCGGCCGTCCGTGCGTTCGGCCACCAAATCTGCAAAAGCCAGTGCTGCCTGCGTGGTGGGGTAATCCTCAGGCTGATTTTCGGCGTAGCGCAAAAGAATCTCCGGCTGCGCCCCGGCAGGCTCTTTTTCCCGGCAGCCGCACAGCCACAGCGCTGCACCGGCGGAGGCAAGCAGCAGCTGCCGCCGGGAAATTGCACGGCTCACAGCAGTGCCTCCTGCTGCTCGGCATGTGCTGTTTTTCCGGCCTGTTTGCGGTACTGGGTGGGCGTAACGCCGGTGCGCTTTTTAAACGCGCGGGCAAAGTAGCTGGCATCCTCATACCCCACCATGGACGCCACCTCTGCCGAGGAGCGGAAGGGGTCTTTCAGCAGTTCCTTAGCCGCATTGATGCGCAGCTCGGTCAGGCAGTCCAGAAAATTCATCTTCTGATATCGTTTGAACTGGGCCGAGAGGTAGGCCGGGCTGATGTGCAGAATTTCGCCCACGCTGTCCAGCGAAATGTCGAGCATGTAGTTGTCCTCCAGATACCGCCGCACATGGGCCATGACCAGGGCCGTCTGGCTGTTTTCGCTGGCGTCCGGGTCTGCGGACGGTGCATCGGCCTTTTCCGGCGGCTGTTCCGACTGCACAGGTGCCAGCGCCTCCAGCTTGCGCTCGGTTTCGATCTGCCGGATGGCCCGCCGGATGGAAGCTTCCAGTTCGTCCGGGTCCACCGGCTTGAGCAGGTAGTCACAGGCCCCCAGGTGAACAGCTTCGTGGGCATACTGGAACAGGCTGTAGGCCGTAACAAAAATGACCCGGCACCCGGGGCGCTGGGCCAGCACGGCCCGTGCCGCATCCAGCCCGCTCATGCCCGGCATCTCAATGTCCATCAGGATGAGGTCTGCCCCCCACAGCACGGCCATATCCGCCGCTTTCCGGCCATTTTCCGCCATTTCCAGCACAAGATCGTGCTCCACAAACCGGTGGGTCACCATATCCGCCAGGGCTTCCCGCTCCAGCCGTTCGTCATCCGCAATCAACAGGCGTATCATCGTCCAGTTCCTCCTCTTCCAATTCCACCAGCGGCAGGTAAAGGGTCACTGCAGTCCCCCGCCCCGGGCGCGAACGCACCTCGAACCGGCTGCGCTTGTCCAACAGCCGGAGCCGTGCCGCCACATTGTACACACCAATATGCTCCCAGCGGTCACCGGAAGCTGCCAGTCCCTTCTGCAGCTGGGCCAGCTGGTCCGGCGCAATGCCCAGACCGTTGTCGCACACGCTGATGCGCAGCAGCTTCTGCTGCCGCAGCGGCGCAATGCGAATGCGCACCGTGCCCCCCTCTTCCTTGGGGGCAATGCCGTGCTTGAATGCATTTTCCACGATGGGCTGCAAAATAAACGAGGGCACCATCGTTTCCGTCAGGTCAATGGAATCTGAAATGCGCCACCGCATCTTCACGCGGTCGCCAAAGCGGACGTGGTAAATGGAATAATATTCATCCACGATCCGCACCTCGCGGGAAAGCGGCACCTGCTCGTCATTGCTCATCAGGCTGTACCGCAGCAGGTGGCTCAGCGCCGTGATCAGCGCCTGCGTGCGGTAGGCCGTCTCCTGCCCTGCCGTCTGCAGGATCACGTTCAGGGTATTGAACAGAAAGTGCGGGTCGATCTGGCTGCGCAGCTGCTGCAACCGGCTGCGCTCCATCCGGGTCTGCAGTTCCAGCGCCTGGGTCTTTTGCTGGTGAAGGGCCTGCTCCATCTCGTTTTTCTCCCGCAGGGTGTTCACCTGCTCGGCCATGGAGTGCTTCATCTGATTGAAGGCATCCGTCAGCTGCCCGATCTCATCCTGGTTGTGCAGCACCGGCACATCCGGCGTGTCGTATTCCCCTGCAATGATCTCCTGCGATGCACCGATCAGCTGCTGCACCGGCCCCAGAAGCCGCAGCACCGACCACGCCATCACGCAGCCCAGCACCAGACAGACCGCCGTTGCCACCGTCTGCGCCCATTGGATCCGGCTGCTCAGGGTGGAAATTTCCGCGTAGATCCCCTGTGCATCCGCAATGGCCGTGTTGAGCAGCTGCTGGGTATACTGGCGCAGATACTCGCCGCAGGGCGAGATCTTGTTGTAGTAAAGCTGCGCTGCACCATCGTCATCCCCGGCCCGCACGGCTTCTTCCAGCTGCTCCACCAACGCGGTGTAGCTTTTGTAGGTGGTGCAGACGGCGTTGTACAGCAGATACTGCTCCTCGCCCACGGTGTCCAGGCTGCCGTCGATCCGCCACAGCCAGGCATTTGTGGTGGAAAACGATGCGTCCAGTTCGCCCAGCAGCGCATCGGAATCGCCGTATTCCCAGCGGTAATCGCTCAGGGCCGTCAGGCTGCGCTCCACGCCGCCCTGAAACCGGCTGATGGCATTGAAGTCGCCCATCTGATCGTCCAGCTCCCGCAGCACCGTGCCGGACTGGTAAAAACCGAGAAAGATCTGGGCCGCCAGCGCCAGCAAAAAAGCAGCCAGCCCCAGCGTAATGCGTTGCTTCAGTGTCATAGACCGGCGCACAGCGATTCCCCCTTCCGGTAAAGAAATTTTTCCGCCAATGCCCTATTCTAACATACTTTGTGTCAATTTTGCAAGAATTTCCTTGTGCAAATGGAAAAAATATGGTATGATGCCCCAAAAGGAGTGTTTTTTCTATGACGCAGACCTTGGACATCGCGGTGGAAATGACCGCCGATTCTTTCCACAAATTTGCCGTTTTTGATTTTTTGCACCACCAAAAAGCCTGGCACCGGCCGCTGCTGTTTGCCACCATTCTGCTGGTGTCTGCAGGCATCTGCCTTTCGCAGGTGGGGCAGCGGGAGGGGGCCGCTTTGCTGGCCATTGTGCTGGCCGTGGTGGCCGTGGGCCTGCCCGCCGCCTGGTTCTGGAACTTTTTCCACAACCTCAAGACGCAGATCCGCAAAATGGGCCTGCCCCGCCCCTTCTACCGGTTGGAACTGAGCGATGCAGGCCTCAGCATCTGGATGGCGGGCGAGCAGGACAAAGCCGCCCCCAGCCGCCGCTGTGCCTGGCAGGACCTTCACCTTGCCTACCGCACCCAGGATGCGATCTATCTCTATGTGCAGAAAAACCAGGCCTATCTTGTCTGCAGCGATCTGGATGCCGCATGGGAACTGCTGGAGAAAAAGCTTGCGCCGGAACAGCAGAAAGACTGCCGGAAAAATCCTTGAAGAACAGGAAAATAACCGAAAAGCCGGAGCGCAGTCTGAAACGCTCCGGCTTTTCGGTTTGAAAGAAAGAAAAAGATAAAATAGAGAATATCAGGAACCCGAATGCCGGGCCAGCCAGACCTTGCAGCTGCCCCAGAAAGCATTGCCGCACAGCCAGCCAAGGCCGGTGGCAAGGGCAACGGCGTTCAGGCCCATGTGCGGGAACAGCACCCACGAAAGCACCACACGGATGCTGATGTGCCCCAGCGCACCGATGAACGGCAGCATGACCCGGCCCGTGCCGCTGTAATAGCCGGTGAAGGTATTGCCGGTAAAGCAGAAGGTGTAGAACAGCGCCACAAACCGCAGGTAGGAAACGGCAGCGGTAAAGGCAGCGCCCTCGCTGGTTCCCAGCATGAGGGTGATGGCGTAAGGGGCCAGCAGGAACATGCCGATGCCCGAAAGGGTGCCCAGCACAGCCAGCCAGCGCAGACTGCACCGGAAGGTGCCTTCAACCCGGTCTTTCCGGGAAGCACCGTAATTCTGCGCCGTCAGAATGGATGTGGCGGTGGAACCGCTGCTGCCGAAGGAATTGGCAAAGCCCTCGATGCGGGTGCCCGCGGTGTAGGCCGCAATGACCTCTGTACCGGCAGTGTTGACGGCCCCCTGCACGAACATTTTGCCCAGGTACAGGCTGCACTGGTGCAGGCTGCTGACCAGGCCGAATTTCAGGGTCGTGCGCAGACGGGCCAGTTCCAGTTTGCAGTCTGCCCGGTGCAAAAGCAGTTCCCGGTGGGTGCGGTGCAGATAGCCATAGCAGACCAGGGCTGAGAACACCTGGGTCAGGGCAGTGGCAAGGGCGGCACCCTCGATGCCGCCGGAAAAGCCTGCCACAAACACAAAATCCAGCACAAGGTTTGCCCCCACCGCTGCCGCCAGCACCAGCAGGGCTGCCTGCGTATCCCCCGAAGAACGAAGGAGGGATGCAAACAGGTTGTACAAAAATGCGGCGGGCAGGCTGGCAAAGATCCAGCGCAGATAGGCCGCCACATACCCGCGCAGGGCATCCGGCGTCTGCAAAAGGGTCAGCAGCGGGCGCATTCCGGCAAGGCCCAGAACCATCAGCACGCCCGTGCAGGCAAGGCCCACCGCCAGGGCAGATACTTCCTGCCGGTGCAGGTCGTCCATGTCATTGTGGCCGTAGGCGCGGGCAAAAAGCACCGAAAACCCGGTGCAGCAGCCCACCAGCGCAAACAGGAACAGGTTCATGACCGTACCGGCCACACCGATGGCGGCAAATTCTTCCTGCCCGGCAAAACGGCCCACCACAAAGGCATCAATGGTATTGTAAAATTCCTGCAGGATGTTGCCGAACACAAGCGGCAGAGCCAGTTTTACCAAGTGGCGCGAAAGGCTGCCCTGTGTCAAGTCCTGCGTATGCTGTGCTGTCACGATCCACATCCTCTTTCCTTCCGAAGCATTGACAACAGCATAGCACAGGTGTACATTTGAGTAAAGCGAGAATATGGCAATGTATCCTTGCGTTTTTGTCAAGGAAAAGAGAGGAACTATGGACACCGAACACTGGAAAATCCTGCTGACCGCCCTTGACAAGGGCAGCCTGTGCGCGGCAGGCGAAGCACTGGGCTACACCGTTTCCGGCATCAGCCGCAGCGTGGCGGCGCTGGAAAAGGAAATCGGCTTTCCCTTGCTGTACCGCAGCAAACAGGGCGTGACCCCTACCCCGGCCTGTGAACAGCTTTTGCCCAGCGTGCGGGAACTGCTGTTTGCACAGGACAAAATCGAGCAGACCGCTGCCCGCATTCTTGGCTACGAACAGGGCACCATTGGCATCGGCACGGCCTACCGCCACTATTACCCCTGGATCACCGAGGTGACTTCCCTCTTTCATGAGCTGCATCCGGGGGTGCAGTTCCACATCGTCAACGGTACAAGTACCGATCTGGTGCAGCAGCTGGAGCATCACCAGCTGGATTTTTGCATCATCAGTGCCCGTGAAGGTGCGCACGGGTGGCTGCCCCTTTGCCAGGACCCGCTGCTGGCCGTTGTTCCGGCGAAGCATCCGCTGGCAAGCCGAAAAAGCGTGCCGCTGGAAGAGTTTTTGCCCGAACCCTACATCCAGACCTGCCCCGGACAAGATATTGACAGCATCCGCTTTTTCGAGCACCGGGGCGTAAAGCCCAATATGCAGTTTTCCACCATGGATATTCAGGCCACCTACGCCATGGTGGGGGCCGGGCTGGGGTACGCGGTGAGCAACCGCATCAACAGCAATTTCCACGACCCGGCCGTGCGGCACCTGCCCCTTGATCCGCCGGAGATCATCGAAATCGGTCTGGCTTATCCGGATGTGCCAGCACCGGCAGCACAAGCGTTTTTGAAGTTCATCAAGGGGCAGCTGCCTTCCGCAGAAAAGGAAGCTGCTCACTGAATAAAGCCCACTGGACGCTGCCTGTTTTCTTGTATTTTTGTTTCATCTGCGATCGAATGATAAAAAACCGCATCGGGAGGAACCGCCCATGACCCTTCAGCAGCTCCGCTATGTAACCGCCGTTGCCGACACCGGCACCATCAGCCGGGCGGCACAGCAGTTTTACATTTCTCAGCCCAGCCTGACCAATGCCATCCGGGAACTGGAACAGGAACTGGGGTTCACGCTTTTTCACCGCACCAACCGGGGCACCGCCCTGACCCCGGAAGGGGAAGAATTTCTGGGTTACGCCCGGCAGGTGTTGGCCCAGATGGAGCTGATCGAGGAAAAATACCTCGGCTCGGCCCCTGTCAAGCACCAGTTCTGCGTGTCGGCCCAGCACTACTCCTTTGCCGTGGAAGCCTTTGTAGAACTGCTGCGGGAATACGGCGGTGAAGAATACGATTTCCGCATTCGGGAGACTCAGACCTACGAGATCATTGAGGACGTGGCCAAGCTGCGCAGCGAGGTGGGCGTGCTCTACCTGAACCACGACAACGAGACCGTGCTGCGCAAAGTGATCCGGGAGCACGACCTGGTCTTTACCCCGCTGTTTACCGCAAAGCCCCACGTGTTTGTCAGTGCAGCCAGCCCGCTGGCGCAAAAGCAGGCCCTGACCCTGGAGGATCTGAAGCCCTACCCCCGCCTTTCCTACGAGCAGGGGGAGCACAATGCCTTTTATTTCTCGGAAGAGATCCTGAGCACACTGGACAGCAAAAAAGACATTCTGGTGCGGGACCGGGCCACCCTGTTCAACCTGCTCATCGGCCTGGACGGCTACACCATCTGTAGCGGCGTCATCAGCGAAGCGCTCAACGGCCCCAACATCCGGGCCGTGCCGCTTTTGGTGGACGACTCCATGGAGATCGGCTGCCTGACCCACAAGCAGGTGCAGCCCGGGCGGTTCGGCAGGCTGTACATTGAAATTCTGAAAAGATACACAAAGCAGGTATAGTTTTAAGCTATAGCAAACCATCTGCATTCCATATTTTACACAAACCCACTCATGCGGTATACTGTTGCCATCGAGCAACGAACCGCAAAAAAACAACGTATAGAGAGGGTTTTACAATATGGCAGCATTGCAGTCTCCGTTCCGTTACGATTTTGTGGGCAGCTTTCTGCGCCCCCAGCACCTGAAAGAGGCCCGCGCCCAGTTCAAGGCCGGCCAGATCGACCGTGCCGCCCTGACGGCCGTGGAAAACGAAGAGATCACCCGCCTGATTGAGAAGCAGAAGCGGGCCGGTTTCCACGCCATTACCGATGGCGAGTTCCGCCGCAGCTACTGGCACCTGGACTTCATGTGGGGGTTCCAGGGCATTGACGAGGTGGAGCTGGACCACGGCTACTTCTTCCACGGCGAAGAGACCACCCACGGCTCCATCAAGGTCAGCGGCAGGATCCGCGGCGAAAATCATCCTTTTGTGGAGCACTACGAGTTCGTCAAGCAGTTCGAGGATGAGAACTGCATTGCCCGCCAGACCATGCCGGCCCCGGCTCAGCTGCTGGCCGAGCTGTACCGTGAGGACAACGGCAAGAACACCGATGCCGTTTACCCCGACCATGAGCAGCTGCTGCAGGACATTGCCGCAGCCTACCGCACCGTGATCCGGGAGCTGTACGCCGCAGGCTGCCGCAGCATCCAGTTTGATGACTGCACCTGGGGCATGATCGGCGACCCGAACTATCAGAACTTCCTGAAGCAGACCAACACCAAAGTGGAGGACGTGGCTGCCGAGTACCTGCGCCTGAACAATCTGGCTCTGGAAAACCGCCCCGAGGGCCTGACCATCACCACCCACGTCTGCCGCGGCAACTACCACTCCACCTGGGCAAGCGAGGGCGATTACTTTACCATTGCACCCTTCCTGCTGGCACAGGAGAATGTGGACGCCTTCTATCTGGAATTTGACGATGCGCGTTCCGGCAGCTTTGAGCCGCTGAAGTACGTGGCCGACGGCAAAAAGGTGGTGCTGGGACTGATCACCACCAAGTCTCCCCGCCTGGAGGATAAGGACGCCGTGATCGCCCGCATCCACGAAGCCGAAAAATACATTCCGCTGGAGCGTCTGTGCCTCAGCCCCCAGTGCGGTTTTGCCTCCTGCGAGATCGGCAACAAGCTGACTGAGCTGGAACAGTGGAACAAGCTCAAACTGGTCAAGGAAATTGCCGAGACCGTCTGGGGCGGCTAAACGGCTTGCTGAAAGCCTGCGGCTGCCGCAAAAAGCAGGCCGGATTATAAAAACCAAAACAGAGGATGGCTCCCCGCAAAAACGGTGGAACCATCCTCTGTTTTTTATGCAGTGCGCCGGGGCCGCCGCTTACGGCTGGGCCTTATCCGGGTATTTGATCAGATCATACAGCTTGCCGCAGTCGCCCAGGTCCCGGGTGCCCTGCAGCTGCATTCCCAGGTGCATATACTTTTCGCACTTGGACTTTGCATCGGTATCCAGCACCACCGGAATGCCCAGCCGGTTGCCCTCCGCAAAGGCAATGTCCATCACCTTGCGCATATAGCCCTGGCCCTGATATGCTTCCCGCACACAGACCATGCCCACGTAAACGCACGGTTCTTTGCGCTTTTTAAACACCTCTTCCAGCGAAGGGCCGCCTTTGGCCATGGCCTTTGCAAAATGGAACAGCTCTTTGAGGTTCATGGAGCGCACAATGCCCTGCAGCAACAGCAGCGAGGGCTTGAAGCCCACCTTCTGGCCCGGCAGCTTGTAGGCGATATAGCCTTCGCCCCGCGCGCTGGTGGTGTGCAGAAAGCCGCCCGCCAGCACGCACCGCACATAGCCGCAGATGTACTCGGTTACCGCGTCCTTGCTGCGGAACCAGCTGGCCATGCCCTGTTCTGCGCCGTAATCGTAGTAGCCAAAGGCGTGGCCGATGTCATAGATGCTCTGTTTGTCCAGTTGTTTTACCAGCATGTTCGTCTCCTCATTCCTGCAGGCCGTTCGGTTAGTTTCGCCTTACTCCCTGTTATGATACCACACCCTGCGCCGGGAAATCAAGCGCCCGCCCGGTGCTTCTTACGCAAATTTGAAAACCAAATGGAGCCATTCCGTCCGATTCGGGCTAGGAAAATGCCGGCCCATCCGATATAATAAAATCTGCCGGACGGCATTTTTTACAGCGCATAAAGTTAGTGCTGTCTAATTACGATGAGAGAAGGGAGGCTGTGCCCATGTACCAGGAAAGCGCATTCCAGCAGCAGGGGGCCGCTCTGCTGGCCCACAGCGGCGGCTGCAGTGTGTGGCAGTTCCGCAACGAAAGCGGAGACGGCACCATGACCACCTACGAACTGTTCCCCGGGGTAGCCCTGTGTTTCAACGATTTCCACATGGCGGCCTTTGATTCGCAGTTTACGCCCCAGCAGCGGCTGTTTGCCATCGACTACTGCCGGGAGGGCCGCATGGAGTACACCGCCGCCGAAAACGCCTTTTCCTACATCAAGGCCGGGGACCTGAAGCTGGACCGCCGCCTGACCCATCAGGGCCGGTTTGTGTTCCCGTCCTGCCACTACCACGGCATTACGGTGGGGCTGGACCTGGACACGGCGGAAACCTCCCTGCCGCAGCAATTGCAGGATTTTCCGGTCTCCCCTGCAGCCCTGCTGGAAAAGTTCCGGCTGGGCACCTATCCCCGGGTCTTTCACGGGGGCGGGGGCAGCGAGCTGCCGGGACGGATCTTTGAAGAGATGTACCATGTGCCGGAGAGCATCCGCCTGCCGTACCTGAAGATCAAGGTGCTGGAACTGCTGCTCAGCCTGCAGGCCATGGAGGTGCCCGCCCAGGAAAAAGCCCCCTATTTTTACAAGACCCAGGTGGAAAAGGTCCGGGCCATCCGGGACTATCTGGCCGGGCACCTGACCGAAAACCACCCGCAGGCGGCGCTTTCGGCGCAATTTGATATCCCGCTTACCGCCATGAAGCGCTGCTTCAAATCCATGTACGGGGTGAGCATTGGTGCCTGGGTCACCGCCTGCCGCATGGACCGGGCGGCCCAGCTGCTGCGGCAGGGCCGCAGCGGCGGAACGGTGGCCGAAGTAGCCGCTGCCGTGGGGTACGACAGCGCCAGCAAATTTGCCGCCGCCTTCAAAAAAGCAACCGGCCGTTCCCCTGTGGAATACCGGAACGAACTTCGTCAGGAGGAATCCGAATGTCAGAACCCGTAAAACCCGCAAAAACCAGCTGGACCCGCGCCCTGTTCGCTTATGCCCGCAATGCAAAGGGCGAACTGGGGCTTTCGGTGGTGCTGTCCATTGTCAGCATTCTGCTGGGGCTGGCACCGTTTTACTGCATGTACCGCATCATCTGCCTGTTTGCTGCCGGCACCGCCACGGCGCAGGCCATTGTAAGCTGGTGCGGCTGGTCGCTGGCCGCGTATGCAGGCAAAGTGCTCTGCTTTACCCTGTCCACCGGTGTTTCCCACCATGCGGCCTACAACATTCTGGAAGGGCTGCGCCTGCGGCTGGTGGAGCGTTTTCTCCATGCGCCGCTGGGCGAAGTACAGGGACACTCCATCGGCGAGATCAAGAGCATTCTTGTGGACAAGATCGAGAACATCGAGCCGCCGCTGGCCCACATGATCCCGGAAGGGGCGGGCCACATCGTGCTGCCCATTGTCAGCTTTCTTGCGTTGTTCTGCCTGAACTGGCGGCTGGCGCTGGCGGCACTGGTCACCTTTCCGGCGGCGTTGGTGTGCATGATATGCTCACCTTCGTGATCAGCGGCAAAAGCTTCCAGATCTACGACCAGTCCAATGCCGCCATGAACAGCGCCATTGTGGAATACATTGAAGGCATTGAGGTCATTAAGGCCTTTGGCCGGGCCGGTGTCTCCTACGAAAAATACGCAAAGTCCATCACCGACTTCCGCACCTTTGTGGTCAAGTGGCTGTCCAGCACCTGGGTGACCATGAAGCTGGCCTTTGCCCTGTTCCCTTCCACCCTCATCGGCCCCCTGCCGGTCAGCCTGTGGCTGGCGGCAAAGGGCATCCTCTCGGCCCCGCAGGCGGCGCTGGCCGTCATGCTGTCCATGTCCATGGTAGGGTCCCTGACCAAGCTGGAAGTGTTCTCTGAGAACATGCGGCAGGTCAAGGCCACGGTGGAAAGCCTGGAAGAATTTCTCGAAATGCCTGCCCTGCCGGAACCGGCGCAGCCTGCTGTTTTGCAGGGCACCGGGGTGGAGCTGAAAAATGTCCGCTTTGCCTACACAGTCGATGGCCCGGAGGTGCTGCACGGCATCGACCTGGCCCTGCCGCAGGGCAGCTTCACCGCCCTGGTGGGGCCTTCCGGCGGCGGCAAATCCACCGTGGCAAAGCTGATTGCACGCTTTTGGGATGTAACCGGCGGCAGCATTGCCATTGGCGGGGTGGATGTGCGGGAAATGCCCCTGGGCCAGCTTTCGGGCCTGGTCAGCTTTGTGACCCAGGACAATTACCTGTTCCGCTGTTCCCTGCTGGAAAACATCCGTCTGGGCAGCCCTGCCGCCACCGATGAAGAAGTAAAGGCCGCTGCCCGGGCTGCCCAGTGCGAAGAGTTCATTGCCAAGCTGCCCCAGGGCTACGACACCCCGGCGGGCGAAGCCGGCAAGCGGCTTTCCGGCGGTGAAAAGCAGCGCATTGCCATTGCCCGGATGCTGCTGAAAAATGCCCCCATCGTGATCCTGGACGAGGCCACCGCCTTTACCGACCCGGAAAACGAGGATAAGATCCAGCAGAGCATTGCCGCCCTGACTAGGGGCAAAACACTTTTGGTCATCGCGCACCGGCTGTCCACCATCAAAAATGCGGACAACATTGTAGTGCTGAAAGAAGGCCGCGTGGAAGCCAGCGGCACCCAGGAACAGCTGCTGGAGCACTGCCCGCTGTACCGCAGCATGTGGGAAGCGCACATTGGGGCCCGGCACTGGGCGGTCTCGTCCGCCGGGAAGGAGGAATAAGGGATGTTCAAAACCATCAAGCGCATCATCGACTGGTGCGGCGAATGCAAAGGCAGGCTCTATGCGGGCTTTGTGGTGTCGTTTTTCTCCCATCTGTTCACAGCGCTGCCCATCATGGTGGCGGCATACACCATCGGGCTTGTGCTGCAGTCCGCCATGGACGGCACGCCCTTTGACACCAGCTGGGTCTGGAAAAGCCTTGTCCTGCTGCTGGTGCTGGTGTTCCTGCGCTTTCTGTTCGATTATCTCCGCGCCCGCTTTCAGGAGGCCATTGGCTACGAGCTGGTCGCCCGCGACTGTCTGGCCGTGGGCGATGCCCTCAAGCGGGTATCGCTGGGCTACTTCCAGCAGGTAAGCACCGGCAGCATCCTCAACTCGCTCACCACCGGCCTGGGCACCCTGGAAGGCATGGGCATCCGCATGATCGACAACTTTGTGGGCGGCTACCTGAATTTTGCCGTGGTGTTCCTGAGCCTGCTGGTGTTCAGCCCCCGCACCGCCCTCATTGCGCTGGCAGCGGCGGCGGTGTCGCTGGGGTTCCTGCTGCTCATCTCCCACTACAGCGCCCAGAACGCCCCCGTGGAAGCACAGGCCAGCCGGGATATGACCGGTGCCATTCTGGAATACGCCCGGGGCCTTGCCGTGGTCAAATCCTTTGGCAGAGATGCCGCCGCACTGGACACCATCAACCAGTCCATTGCCGCCAGCAAAAACATCCACCTGAAAATCGAGTGGGGCTACCTGCCCTCCAATGCCCTGCATCTGCTGGCCCTGAAGTGCGGCAGCGTGGGGCTGGCGCTGTCCGCCTGCCTTGCGGGCCTGAACGGCCGGATGGAGCTGCCGGTGGTGCTGGTGTTCGTGTTTTTCTCCTTCAGCATTTTTGCCAGCCTGGAACCCATCAGCGACAGCGCTCATGTGCTGAGCGTGATCGACGATGCCATGGACCAGCTGGACAAGCTGCGGGAAAACCATTTCATCGACAGTGACGGCAAGGACATCCCTTTGGAGCACTTCGACATTGCCTTCGACCATGTAAACTTCGGCTACGACAGCCGGCAGGTGCTGCACGATGTGAGCTTTTCCATTCCGGAACACACCTCCACCGCCATTGTCGGCCCTTCCGGCTCCGGCAAAACCACCATCTGCAGCCTGCTGGCCCGCTTCTACGACCCGGACAGCGGCCATATCTCCGTGGGCGGCCACGATATCCGGGAGCTGACCTGTGACAGCCTGCTGGCCAACATCTCCATGGTGTTCCAGAACGTGTACCTCTTCCACGATACCATCCGGGCAAACATCTGCTTCGGCAAGCCGGACGCCACCGAGGAAGAGATGATCGCCGCCGCCAAAAAGGCCTGCTGCCACGACTTTATCATGGCGCTGCCGCAGGGCTATGACACAGTGATCGGCGAAGGCGGCGGCACCCTGTCCGGCGGCGAGAAACAGCGTATTTCCATTGCGCGTGCCATGCTGAAAGATGCCCCCATCATCCTTCTGGACGAGGCCACCGCCAGCGTGGACCCGGAAAACGAGCATCTGATCCAGTCCGCCCTTTCGGAGCTGACCCGGGGCAAGACCATCATTACCATTGCCCACCGGCTGGCCACCATTGAAAACGCCGATCGGATTTTGGTGGTGGATGATGGCCGCATTGTGCAGCAGGGTACCCACGCCGAACTGATCCGCCAGCCGGGCCGCTACCGGCAGTTTGTGCGGATCCGCGAAAAAGCGGAAGGCTGGAACCTTGGGGCCTGAGCGGCGCAGAAACCATTTGACTTCCGGCACAGGATGCAGTATCCTTTTGCAAAAGGACACTGCATCTTTTTTTGATCACCGGAAGGAGCATTGTATGCCGGAACATTTTTTTGCGCAGAACGGCCTGACCGCCTGCTGCACCGATATCACCATCACCCTGTTCTGGGAGAAGCCCGCTGCCGCCGGGGCCGTGGAAACCTATACGATTTTGCTGAACGACACCGCCGCAGGCACCACCACCAAGACCCATTTTACGCTGGATCACCTGCACCCGGAAACGGACTATGTGCTGTTCGTCCAGTGGCGGGGCGGCGGCATTGGAGAGCTTGCCGTGCGCACCACCCCTGCAAAGCATCGCCTGGATGTGACCGCCGCGCCCTATTCTGCCGTGGGCGATGGCAAAACCATGAACACCGCCGCACTGCAGAAAGCCATTGATGACTGCAGGGAAAACGAGTGCGTATATTTCCCGGCAGGCATTTACATAACCGGTGCCCTGCGGCTCCACAGCAACATGGAACTGTATCTGGAAGAAGGGGCTGTGCTGCAGGGCACCGCCAACCCGGAGAACTACCTGCCCCGCATTCCCAGCCGGTTTGAGGGCACCGAGATGGAGTGCTACAGCAGCCTGCTGAACCTGGGCACTCTCGATCACACCGCCGGGCCGAACTGCGAAAACGTCATCCTGCGGGGCAAAGGCACCATTGCTTCCGGCGGCAAGCTGCTGGCTGGCCGCATCATTGAAAGCGAACGCGAACGGCTGAAAGAGTATCTGGCCCAGAACGCTACACTGGTATCCACCTGTGAAAACGCCGATACCATTCCGGGGCGGGTCCGCCCACGGCTTGTCAACCTGAGCAACTGCCGCAACGTGTGGATGGAGGGCCTGACCTTTGCCAACGGTGCCAGCTGGAATCTGCACATGATCTACTCCGATCAGATCGTGACCGACCACTGCACCATCCAATCCGATGGGGTGTGGAATGGCGATGGCTGGGACCCGGATTCTTCCACCAACTGCACCCTGTTTGCCTGCGAGTTCTGCACCGGAGACGATGCCGTGGCCATCAAATCCGGCAAGAACCCGGAAGGCAACGCCATCAACCGCCCCACCGAGCACATCCGGGTGTTCGACTGCCACAGCGATTTCGGCCACGGCATCTGCGTTGGCAGTGAGATGAGCGGCGGCGTAGAGGATGTGAAGATCTGGGACTGCGACATGGCCGTGTCCACCTCCGGGCTGGAGATCAAGGCCACCAAAAAACGCGGCGGCTATGTCCGGAATGTGGAAGTGCGGGACTGCACTCTTTCCCACGTGATGGTGCACTCGGTGGGCTACAACGATGACGGCATCGGCTCCCCGGTGCCGCCTGTGCTGGAAAATTTCCGCTATGAGCGCGTGACCCTGCTGGGCCGATACATCGACCACGACCATGTGTGGCATTCCTGCCCGGCCATTGAGCTGAAAGGCTTTGACGTGCCGGGGTACGAAGTAAAAAATGTCCGGTTCCAGGATGTGATTCTGGAAGATAACGGCGGCCCCGCCCAGAACATCCAGATGCAGCACTGCCGGAATGTCAGCTTTGAAAACATCACGGTGCAGGCCGGTGCACAGCCGGAATAACCATCGTAACACAAACAAACAAGGCCCTGTGCTTTCCGCAGTGGAAAGCACAGGGCCTTGTTTACAATGAGTTTACACCTGTTTTGCATTCTCCGTCCGGCAGGACACCCGGAACAGCACAAAACCAATGACGAACAGCACCGCAATGCTGCCCACGCCCACATTGGCGCTGCCGGTAAGCTGGCTGCCCACACTGACGATCATAGTGCCCAGGAAGGAAGCACCCTTACCGCAGATGTCAAACAGGCCAAAGTATTCGCCGGATTTCTCTGCCGGGATGATCTTGGCAAAGTGGCTGCGGCTCAGCGCCTGCACGCCGCCCTGGAACATGCCCACCACCACGGCCAGCACCCAGAACTGCCACTGCTGCGTGAGGAAGAAGGCGAACACCGCAATGCCCACATAAGCTGCAATGCACACCGGGATCAGCTTGCTGGAAGGGTACTTCTGGCTCAGCACGCCGAAGATCAGCGCCGAGGGGAAGGCCACGATCTGGGTGACCAGCAGTGCCAGCAAAAGGCCGGTGGTGTCCAGCCCCAGGGCCGTGCCATAGGCCGTGGCCATATCAATGATGGTATACACGCCGTCAATGTAGCAGAAGAAGGCCAGCAGGAACCAAAACACCTGCTTGTCCTCGTACAGATGCTTCAGCGTATGGCCGATGCGCACAAAGCTCTGGCGGATGGCGTGCTGTTCCACCTCCACATAGTTGATCTGCTTATACTTGCGCAGCAGCGGCAGGGTGGTGATCAGCCACCAGGCTGCCGTGATGAGCAGCGCAATGGAAAGCGCCGTCATCTGGCTCAGGCCGATCATGCCGCTGCCCAGCACCAGCGCCAGGCAGACCACAAAGGGAATGCAGCTGCCAATGTAGCCCCAGGCGTACCCCCGGGAGGACACCACATCCACGCGCTCCGGGGTGGTCACATCGCCCAGCATGGAATCGTAAAACACCAAACTGCCCGAAAAGCCGATCTTGGCCAGAATGAAAATGACCAGGAACGGCAGCCAGGTTCTGGCCGCGCCCATGGCGCAGCAGCCCACCACGCCCACAAACAGGCACAACATAAAAATGGGCTTTTTAAAGCCCTTGGTATCGGCCAGGGTGCCCAGGATCGGCCCCAGCACCGCCGTGATCACGGTGACCACCGAGCTTGCATAGCCCCAGTAGGCCAGATAATCCACCTTGCTCAGGCCGCCGGCCTCGGCCAGCGCATTGAAAAAGATGGGCACCAGGGTGGCGATCATCAGCACAAAGGCCGAGTTGCCCACATCGTACAGGATCCAGGCGCGCTCCAGCGGGGTAACTTTGAATTTTCCGTTTTCCATGTTGATTCCTCTCACACCGCCCCGGGCGGCGCACTCTCTTTTTTGTGTAGGACAGGCCACCAGGGAGCTTTCCACGCAAATGCAACGGGCCATTCCATTGCCCGCCCTACTGCCTGCGGCAGCAGGGACCCACCCGCCGGATCATTTGCTTTGGAAACTCCCTGCCGTCCTGTCTCAGGTACTCTTTATGACTCAGAATTCCCCAAAGGTATGGTCGTAGGCTTTATCCAGCGGTTCATCCGTGTCCAGCTTCTGCACGTACTCTTCAATCAGGCGCACTGCCAGCGGCACAGCCTGCCCATACAGGGCATCCAGCTTCTCGCTGCTTTCGGTGCACCGGGGGGTCGGCTGCGGGTTTGCCACCAGGCCGTGCAGGGCATCGTAAGCCCCCACCACCTTCATGCCGGTCAGCACCACCCAGCGCTTGACCGGGTTGGATGCCTGCAGCAGTTTGTGCACCGAGATCATGTCCTTGAGGGCTTCCAGCGTTTCTTCCTGGGAGATGCCCTCGTAAAAGGGAGCGATCACCGCCGCATTCTCTGCCGTGGGGCGGATGTGGCTGGCCGTGAAAAAGTGCAGCGGGTCCTGCCCGTCCCGGCGCAGCAGCATGTTGTCAAACTCGGTCTCGATCTCGCAGTGGGTCACCCCGCTGCTGCGGGTGTACTGCTCCACAAAGGGGTGGCAGGTGCTGTCCAGCGCAAAGTGACACACAAAGCCCAGCGCATAAGCCATGGCGGCAGCGTGGTCGTCCGCCGTGCGCACCACGCCGCGGGCACGGTCGAAAAAGACGCGGCCCGGTTTTTCGTGCATGGCATTGCCCAGGCGGCTGACCGGGTTGGACTTGATGGCGTGATAATAAAACAGCAGGTCCGGCCCATGCAGGCCGATGTCGTACAAAGCGCGGTACGGCACAATAGCCGCACGCAGCTCGTCCGGCAGCTGCTCCAGAACATTGGCACCAAAGCGGCGGTGCGCATAAGTTGACGGCATAGCAGTCTCCTCCATTCCACAACGGCCCGCCGGGGCGGAGCCGCAATTGCGTTCTGTTTCAGTATAACAGAAACTTTCCCGCCCTTCTACCCTTTTTCGTCTGATTTTGGTAAAAAGTTTGAATTGTTTTTGTTCTTTATTCCTGTGCGCCGGTAATTTCTCCTCGGACACGAAATCCGGGTTGCGGCTCCCAGCATCCGCTTCGCTCTCGCTTGCGTCTTGCTGGCCGCTGCCCCAACAGCTGCTCCTTGCTTCGGCCATTGGCCGCAGTCGCAGTTGTTGCAGGCCATTCCATCGCCCGCCCTATTGCCCTGCGGGCAACAGGGTCCCACCCCAGCGGACGGTCCTCGGAGAAACTCCCGGCGCACAGCGGCTACAGCAAAAGGCACAGCTATCCGGAGACAGCTGTGCCTTTTTGCATTTTTCGTTTTTACAGTTTCTCGTATCCCTGCGGCATTTCGCTCTTGCGGTTGCGGTCCATCAGGTTGCGCAGGGCATCGCTGGCGCTCATGCCCTCCTTGACAATGGCGTTCACCGTCTGCACAATGGGCATCTCCACCTTGTACTTTGCGGCCAGCTCCATGGCAGCGGGCAGGGCATTGATGCCTTCCACCACCATGCCCACTTCCTTCACGGCCTGCTCCGGGCTTTCGCCCTTGCCGATCAGGATGCCGGCGCGGTTGTTGCGGCTGTGCATACTGGTGGCCGTTACGATCAGGTCACCAATGCCGGCCAGGCCCGCAAAGGTGTGGATGTTGCAGCCCATGGCCACGCCCAGGCGGGCAATTTCGGCAATGCCGCGGGTGATCAGCGCCGCACGGGCGTTGTCACCGTAGCCAAGGCCGGTGGAAATGCCCACGCCCAGCGCGATGACGTTTTTCAGGGCACCGCTCAGCTCCACGCCCTTGATGTCGGGGTTGGTGTACACGCGCATACAGGTGTTGCTGAACACGTCCTGCACGTATTGGGCGGCTTCCTCGTCCGGGCAGGCCGACACAATGGTGGTAGGCAGGTCCAGCGCCACTTCCTCGGCGTGGGTGGGGCCGCTCAGGGCCACCAGCTTTACCTGCTGCAGGCCGCCGTCCCGGTGCAGCTCATCGGCCAGCACTTCGGTCATGGTATATAAGGTATCCGGCTCCATGCCCTTGGCCACGTCCACAATGATCTGACCGTCCGGGATGTAGGGGCGGGCCTTGGCGGCCGTGAACCGCACAAACACCGAAGGCACCGCAAACAGCAGCACATCCTTGCCGGTGCACACTTCCTGGATGCTCTTGGTAAACTGCAGCTCCGCCGGAATTTTCATGCCCGGCAGGTTGGGGTGCACCCGGGTGGCGGAAAGGTTGTCCACCTCAGCCTCAATGGCCGACCACACCTGCACCTCGTGGCCGCTCACCGTGAGCATCCGTGCCAGTGCCATGCCCCAGGTGCCTGCACCCAGAACGCCAATTTTTTTCTTTGTCACGTTCGTGTCCTCCGTTTGCACCGGCAGCCCCGCCGCCGGTGATTTTGTGCCGCACCGGTGCTGCCGGTGTGCACGTTGTTATGTTCATTGTACACGAAAGGGCAGGCAGCGTCAAGCCTTGCCGCATTGCACAAAGTTGCCAGCTGCTAACAAAATATTTTGGTCACATCACGGGTTTTGCGCAAAGCAATTGCACTTGCCGCCGTTTCATGTTATAGTATTTTGGTAGGTTTTGTAGGAATTTGCTCCGGAACACTTGACTTAAAGTGTCCTTGAAGTGGTATAATCCTGCTATCGCCTTTTTTGAGAGTGATTTGAGGTACTGAGTTTTTCATGTTTGAAGCATTGCTTTCCAACCGAACGGTCAGCGTTTTAGTGGAGGCCCTGCCCCGCATCCTGACGGCGGGCCTGACCATGACCATTCCCCTGACGCTGGTCTCCTTCTTTTTTGCCATGATCATTGCCGTGGCGGTGGCACTGGTGCAGTACGCCAATGTGCCGGTGCTGCGGCAGATCGCCCGGTTCTACATCTGGGTCATCCGCGGCACTCCGCTGCTGGTGCAGCTGTTCATCATCTTTTACGGCCTGCCCAGCGTGGGCATCATGCTGGATGCCTTTCCTGCCGCCGTTATCGCCTTTGCCTTCAACGAGGGTGCTTACTGCGCCGAGACCATGCGCGGCGCACTGGAAAGCGTGCCCCAGGGCCAGCTGGAAGCCGGTTACTGCGTGGGCATGAGCTGGTGGCAGATCATGCGCCGCATTGTGCTGCCGCAGGCGCTGCGCACAGCTGTGCCTGCCCTGTCCAACTCCCTCATCGGCATGATCAAGGACACCTCGCTGGCGTCCAACATCACGGTAGCCGAGCTGTTCATGGCCGGCCAGCGGGTGGCTGCCCGCACCTACATCTTCCTGCCCATTTACTGCGAGGTGGCGGTGGTATACCTGCTGTTCTGCACGGTGATCACCAAGCTGCAGGCGCTGCTGGAACGCAGGCTCAATGCCCACGGGTTCCAGTAAGAAAGGAGTGTGGAACGTATGGCGATGTTCGAGATCCGCAATGTACATAAAACCTTCCGCACCTATGCCAGGCCCGGCCTGCAGGCCGGTATTTTTCACCGGCCCGGAGCGCGCAGAGTGGTCAGCGAGCTGCCGGTGCTGCAGGGCGTGGACCTGACCGTGGACAAGGGCGATGTGGTGGCCATTCTCGGCCCTTCCGGTTCCGGCAAAACTACCCTGCTGCGCTGCCTGAACTTTCTGGAAACGGCAGACGAAGGCCAGCTGACCTTTGACGGCGAGACCTTTGATCTGGCCCATGCCAGCCGCGCCGACATTGCACGCCTGCGCAAGAAAACGGCTTTTGTGTTTCAGAACTACAACCTGTTCCGGAACAAAACTGCCCTGCAGAATGTGACCGAAGGCCTGATCGTGGCCCGCAAAATGCCCCAGGAGCAGGCAGACGCCATCGGCCGGAAAATGCTGGAAAAGGTGGGCTTGGCCGACCGGGCCGACTATTATCCCCGGCAGCTCTCCGGCGGCCAGCAGCAGCGCGTGGCCATTGCCCGCGCCCTTGCCACCGACCCGGAGATCATCTACTTTGACGAGCCCACCAGCGCCCTGGACCCGGAGCTGACCGGCGAGGTGCTGGCCGTGATGCGCCAGCTGGCCGAAGAGGGCATGACCATGCTGGTGGTGACCCACGAGATGGGCTTTGCCCGCAACGTTTCCTCCAAAACCGTGTTCATGGAAAACGGCGTGGTGGTGGAGCAGGCGCCCTCCCACGAGTTCTTTGCCAACCCCAAAGAGGAACGCACCCGGGAGTTTTTGCGCAAAATTTCGCATACAGAATGATAGAAAGGATAAAATTATGAAACGCAGAACGTTTATTTCTCTGATGAGTGTTATGGCCGCTGCCGGTGTGCTGACCCTGGCAGGCTGCTCCGATTCCAACAGCACCGCCGCCAGCGGCAGTGCATCGTTCGCAGCAGGCCCCGTCCCGGCAGACCGTCTTGCCACCATTCAGTCCAATGGCAAGCTGGTGGTGGCCCTGGAAGGTGCCTGGCAGCCCTGGAGCTTCCATGATGAAAGCGACACCCTGGTGGGCTATGACGTGGAAGTTTCCCGCGCCATTGCCGAAAAGCTGGGTGTGGAGCCGGAATATGTGGAAAGCGACTGGGACAGCCTGTTTGCCGGTCTGGACGCTGGCCGCTACGACATCGTGTGCAACGGTGTGGAAGTGACCGAAGAGCGCGCCAAGACCTACGACTTTACCACCCCTTACGGCTACATCCACACTGCCCTGGCCGTGCGCAAGGACAACGAGGACATTACCAGCTTTGAGGACCTGAAGGGCAAGACCACCGCCAACAGCCTGGCTTCTACCTATATGGAACTGGCCGAGAGCTACGGCGCTACCGTGCAGGGCATCGACACCCTGGAAGAGACCATCCAGCTGCTGACCACAGGCCGCATCGATGCCACCCTGAACGCTGACGTCTCCTTCTACGATTACCTGAACGTGCATCCGGACGCAGACTTCAAGCTGGTGGCACAGACTGAGGACGCTTCTCACGTGGCCATCCCGCTGGTGAAGGGTGACACCACCGCTTCCCTGCTGGAAGCCATCAACACCGCCATTGACGAGCTGCGCGCGGACGGCACCCTGAAGGAACTGAGCGAGAAATATTTCGGCCAGGATATCTCTTCCGAGAACTGATTTTTCAACAATGCAACTGCACCGCTGTGGAATCTCCACGGCGGTGTTTTTGTTTTCTAAGATGCCATTGTACGGCTGGTGCGTTGGTAGTTTCTCTGAGGACCGTCCGCTGGGGTGGGACCCTGTTGCCGCAGGCAATAGGGCGGGCGATGGAATGGCCCGATTCGTGTCCGAAGAGAAAGCTACCGACGTGCCGGCCTTTTTGCAGATTTCTATTGACTTGTGCAATATTATATAATATATAATATTGTAGAAAAGCAAAACACGAAAGGAGGCCCCTCGCATGAGTTTTCCCATCAGTGCCGCACTGCTGGACGCCATTGTGCTGGCGGTGGTGGCCCGGGAGCCGCAAGGCACCTACGGCTACCGCATTACGCAGGAAGTCACCCACACGTTGGAATTGAGCGAGTCCACCCTGTATCCGGTGCTGCGCCGCCTGCAGAAAGATGAACTGCTCACCGTGTACGATGCCCCGGTCAATGGCCGCAACCGCCGTTATTATCAGGTAACGCCCGCCGGGCAGGAACAGCTAGCCGCCTACCAACAGGAGTGGGCCAGCTACCGCGCTTCCATTGATACGTTTTTGCACTTGCAGGAGGTGGAATGACCATGACCCGCACTGAATTTCTTGCCGCACTGGAACAGCTGCTTGCATCCTTGCCCGAAGATGAACGCAGGGATGCGCTGGCTTATTATGAGGATTATCTGGACGCTGCCGGGCCGGAACAGGAAGCCCAGGCCATTGCCGAGCTGGGCACCCCGGAAGAAGTGGCTCAGAAAATTCTGGGCGAACAGTCTCCCGGCACAGCACCATCTCCCGCACCGGAACCCCCGGCAAAACCCGCAGCCAGAAAGCCGGGCACCTGGCGCCTGTGGCTGGGCGGCGGTGTGGCCGTGCTGGCACTCTGCCTGTTCTTCTTCCAGTATTCCAAGGCCACGCCCGTGCAGCCGGCTGAATCGGTTTCTCCGTCTTCGGAGATCCCCGCTCCTTCCGCAGAAGAACCCTCGGACAGCATCGACCTGGCCGACGCCCTGCCCGTGACCATCTCCGCCGATGACCTTGCGGAAAGCACCCTGAACATCCCGCTGGAAAAGCTGAACCGGGAACTGAAGATCAGCATGAACTACGGTTCCGTGGTCTTTGTCACCGACCCGTCCCTTACTTCGGACAAATACGCCACCTTCCAGTTCGATAACTTCCCGCATTCGCCCATCCTGCGCAATACCGGCAACAGCGGCAGCACCACCCTGACCTACGAGATGCCGGAGAACTGGCACGTTGCCGAGGATGCCCCGGAAGCTGTATTGACCATCACCATCCCGGCAGATGCCCTCACCCGGCTGATCATCAAGTTGGAACAGGGCGATGTCACACTTTCCGCTTTGCAGCTGCGGACATTGAACGTTGAACTGGCCAAAGGAAGTCTGTATGCCTACGATCTGTCCGTGACCCGCGATCTGGAAGTCAACCTGTCTGTCGGTGAATGCGTCATCGAACAGCTCACCGATGCCAAATATGCCAATATCACGGCTTACCGGCACATCCATCTGGATCTGCCCGGCGACCCTGCCGACTACACCATTGATGCCCGCTCGGAGAACGTTGTGCGCGTTGGCAGCAAGAAATACGATGGCCGTTACCTCTCTGCCGGCTCCAATGGCGACTACAATCTGTCCGCCAAGGGCCTGATCGACCTGAACCCCGTGCACCGCCCTGCATAACCGCACAAAAAAGCCCCTCTCCGCTGGTTTTCTGCCGCGGAGAGGGGCTTTGTGTTGTTTTATGCCTGGTGGAAATAGTCGTAAATGGTCTGGGCGGTCTGCTTGCCCACGCCGGGGGTGTTTTCCAGCTGGTCCACCGTGGCTTCCTTTACGGCACCCACGCTCTTGAACTGCGCCAGCAGCGCCTTGGCCGTTTTGGGGCCGATGCCCGGCACCTCGGTCAGGGTGGAAGAATAGCTCTTCTGCTTCATCTGCTGCTTGCGGTAGGCGTTGGCAAAGCGGTGGGTCTCGTCCTGAATCGCCGTGATGAAGGTAAAGGTGCCCCGGTTCATGTTGATGGCAATTTCCCGCCCGTCACTGTCCACAATGGCACGGGTGCGGTGGTGGTCATCCTTCACCATGCCGTACAAAGGCACATCCGCCAGGGCCGTTCCGGCCAGGGCTTCCTTTGCCGCGCTCACCTGACCCCGGCCGCCGTCCATCAGCAGCAGGTCGGGCTTCTGGCCGAACCAGTTATTACTGGGTTCGCCATTTTGGGCAAGCTCGGCGTACTTTTCGTACTCTGCTGCCCGGCGGGAGACCGTTTCCGCCAAGGATGCATAGTCGTCCGTACCGGCCACAGTTTTCATCTTGAACCTGCGGTAGCCCGCCTTGAAGGGCTT
This sequence comes from Bacteroides sp. CAG:545, assembly GCA_963646665.1. GTDB lineage: Bacteria > Bacillota > Clostridia > Oscillospirales > Ruminococcaceae > Faecalibacterium. The sequence goes on along the minus strand of CAVIXY010000006.1, from coordinate 9,035 downwards.
GCCGTCCTTGAAGGTGACCATGCCGCACACGCTGGAGCCATCGCCCCAGTTGGAGATGTCGTAGCTTTCAATGGCGCGGGGAGGCTTGGCAAGGCCCAGCACCTGGGCCAGCTCGTCCAGCAGCTTTTCCTCCCGGGCATAGCGGCCGCTCTCCCGGGCCAGACGCTCCACTGCGTTGGTGTGGGCCATCTCTACCAAACGGGCCTTATCGCCACGCTGGGGCACATAGAACTGCACCTCACTGCCGCGCTTTTCGTTCAGGGCCTGCTGCAGGGCATCGCTGTCCGGCGGCAGCTCATCCACCGCAATGATCTTGGGGATCTGCTCATCGTCCAGATAGTACCGGGGCAGAAATTCTTCCCGCACGGCGGCAATATCGGACGTATCGTGGAACAAAAATTCCCGCTTGTCGGTCAGCCGCCCCTCCCGGAAGCGCAGCACCGCCGCGCACACGCTGTTGGGGGTGCCGGCCAGGGCCACCACGTCCATTTCCACGTCCGGGTCCACCACCACTTTCTGCCCGGCGCTTACCTTGGTGATGGCGCTGATCTGATCCCGGATGAGGGCTGCCGTTTCAAATTCCAGCCGGTCGGAAGCTTCCAGCATCCGCTCGTTCAGGGTTTTGAGGATGTCCTTTTTGCCGTAGCGGATCAGGTGCACGGCGCTCTTCACGGCCTGGTTGTAGTTTTCGCAGCTGATTTTGCCGCTGCACACGGCCATGCACTTGCCAATGTGAGCATTCAGACAGGGGCGGCCCTTGCCGATGTCCTGGGGGAAGCGCTTATTGCACCGGGGCAGGCGGAAGGCATCCAGGGCCGTCTCGGTCATTTCCCGGGCCGCAAAGGCCGAGGTGTAGGGGCCGATGTACTCGGCTCCGTCTTCCTCTTTTTGCAGCACAAAGGAAAGGCGCGGCCAGTCCTCTTTGGTCACCTTGATATAGCTGTAGCCCTTGTCGTCCTTGAGCAGAATGTTGTATTTGGGGGTATGGGCCTTGATCTGGCTGGCTTCCAGTACCAGGGCCTCGAACTCGCTCTGGCAGACGATCACATCAAAGGCGTAGGCGTGGGCGATCATCTGGCTGACCTTGTTGTCGTGGGGCACCCCCTCACGGAAATACTGGCTCACCCGGATGCGCAGGCGCTTGGCCTTGCCGATATAGATGATGGTGTCGCTTTTGTCCCGGATGATGTACACCCCGGGCAGCAGCGGCAGCATACAGGCCTTTTGGTACAGTTCCGCCTTGGTCATTCGGCATCAGCCTCAGCAGCCTTTTCGGCCCTGCGCTTTCTGCAGTAGAAGATATCCCCCAGGCAGCTCAGGATGCCTGCCACGTTCAGCACCCAGACCCACCACTTGGCGCGCTGGTCCGTGAGCAGTTCCAGCAGCGCATGGGCCGCCAGCAGAATGCTGAACATGGCCAGGAACACATACCAGGGCTTGCCGGAATCACACAGGGCTACAAACTTTTCCATACGGCTTTGGGGTTTCTCGCTCATAAAAGGGCCTCCTGTTCCAAATCATTCCAATACCAAAAAAGCGGCAGGGAACCCCCGCCGCTTTCGGTTGCTTGTTGCGCAGAATTACTCTGCAAAGCCGGACTCCACCAGCTTGATCAGGCCGTCCACGGCAGCCTGCTCGTCTGCGCCATCGGCAATGATGCGGATGGTGGTGCCGCCCACGATACCCAGAGACAGAACGCCCAGCAGGCTCTTTGCGTTCACGCGGCGCTCTTCCTTCTCGACCCAGATGGAAGACTTGAACTCGTTAGCCTTCTGGATGAAGAAGGTAGCCGGACGAGCGTGCAGACCAACCTGATTTTCAACGGTAACTTCTTTCACGTACATAGTAAAGCGCTCCTATCTATTATCGTTTTGGGCTTACAAACTTGTAATGTGCCTGTTGCGTTACACTCATTTTAGCGCAAGTCGAAACCGTTGTACAGTCCCCCGGCGCATTTTTGGCGGTTTCTCCAATCAAAAGGGGCCTATTTTTCATTATTTATACAAAGATAATAAAATTATTCCCGTAAGGTTAGAGGGTAACCACAAAAGTTTTCAACATTTTTTCGACTGCCGGGTCATTTCTCGCCCATTTTTGTGCGCATTCAACAGCCTGTGCGCCGGTTTTACAGGGCTTTTTCAGCCCTCGTAGCGCATCACAAGCAGCTCGCAGTACACCTGCACAAAGCTGTCTTTTGCGGGATCAAACACCAGTTCTGCCTGGCCCGTCAGCTTCCAGCCCATGCGGCGGTACAGCGCAATGGCGCGGGTGTTGGTGCTCAGCACCGTGAGCACCGGGTGCTCGTGCTCCGGCAGCTTTTTGCGGGCAAAGTCCAGCATCTTCTGGCCGATGCCCTTGCCCCGGGCATCGGCAGCCACAAACAGATGCTCCACCCGGCCGGTCTTGTGGTTCACCGCGATCATGCCGTCCGGCACGTCCTTGGTGTAATGCAGGTAGGCGGCCCAGCCCTGCTGCTTTTCTTCCTTCAGCTGGCGGTAGAAATATTCCGGCGACCACTCGGCCAGCCCTTCCTCTGTCCAGATGCCCCGGCTCAGGTCCCGGCGGCCCTCAGAGAACAGCTTTGCCGCTGCCTGAAACTGCTCTTCCGTCTTGATCAGCCGCACATTCTCGCCGCGCTTCCACTTGGGCAGCTCGGTGATGGGGTGGCTTTCGCACCACTGCTCATACAGTTCCGGGCGGCGCAGACGGGTGCGCTCCCGGCTCTGCGCCCCGCGCCAGGTGTCGATCTTCTGATGGTCGCCGCCCAGCAGCACCTGGGGCACGGCGCGGCCTTCCCACACTTCCGGGCGGGTGTACTGGGGGTACTCCAGCAGGCCGTCCCAGTAGCTTTCTTCTTCGTAGCCCTTCTGCTCTGCCAGCACGCCGGGCTTCAGGCGCAGTACGCTGTCGGCCACCACCAAACTTGCCAGCTCGCCGCCGGTCAGGATGTAATCGCCAATGGAGATCTCCTCGTCCGCAAAGGCTTCAATGACTCGTTCGTCAATGCCTTCGTAATGGCCGCACACCAGCGTCAGGTTGTCGTACTGGGCCAGGCGGCGGGCATGTTCCTCGGTGTAGCGCTGGCCGCCTGCCGTCAGGAACACAATGTGCGGGGCCGGGCGGCCCTGGCCGGCCACTTCCTGCTGCACAGCACGCAGGCAGTCGGCAATGGGCTGCGCATACAGCACCATGCCGCAGCCGCCGCCATAGGGGTAGTCGTCCGTCTGCTTCTGCTTGTTTTGGGTATAGTCCCGGATCTGGTGGCAGTGGGTCTCAATATAGCCTTTCTTCGCTGCCCGGCCCAGGATGCTGGCATCCAGCACCTGCTGGCACATCTCCGGAAAAAGGGTCACAATGTCCACGCGCATCCCCATGGCTCACTCCCCCTCCCGCTCGCTGTCAAAGTCATCGTCCAGCAGGCCGGGAATGGGGGTAACCAGGATGTACCCTTCCGGCGGGTTGCGCTCTTTGAGAAAGGCATCCACCCCCGGGAACATATACTCCTTGCCGCTGGGAGCCTTTACGGTGTAAATATCCTGCGCGCCGGGGTGGTCCACGCTGGTCACCACACCATACACCTTGCCGGTGTCGGCATCCCGCACCTCGCACCCGATGAGGTCCGCCACATACCACCGGCCTGCGGGCAGGGTGGCATCGCTGCGGTCAAAATAGAACACCTGCCCCCGCAGTGCCCGGGCGGCGTCCATATCGCTGACGCCTTCCAGCTGCAGCAGAGCCATCTGCCCCTGCGCACGGATGGAAAGAATCTTATATGCTTTTCCACCCTGGGCAGAGGGATACAGTCTGCCCACCTTTTTCAGAAACTCCACGCCATCGCACCAAAGCTCCAGCTTCATTTCCCCGCGCACGCCGTGGGTGGTAACAACTTTTCCGGCTTCCAGATATTGCTGCATTGTAGTCTCCTGTATAGCATCCTCGCCCTCTCCGTCATCGCTCACGCGATGCCACCTCTCCCAAAGGGAGAGGCCTTGGCAGTCCGGTCAAGTTTCCGGTTTTGCCAAAGGCTCCCCCTTTGGGGGAGCTGTCGCCAAAGGCGACTGAGAGGGCGAGCCTGTTCATAATCAAAAAAGCCCCTTGCCGCAAGGGCAAAGGGCCTGTAGGGTGCTCAGTCGATCTCAACAAGGACCTTTTCATCGACCCGCACAGCAGCCGCGCGCATCACCACACGAATGGCTTTTGCGATCCGGCCCTGCTTGCCGATGACACGGCCCATATCTCCCTCTGCCACGCTCAGGTGGTAGACGATGGTGCCGTCCTCGCGGGGCTCGTCCACCGTGACTTTGACGGCGTCCTTGTCCTCCACGAGACCGCGGGCAACTGCCAGCAACAGCTCCTGCATGAGTCAGCCCTCCTACTTACAGAATGTTGGACTTCTTCAGCAGAACACGCACGGTATCGGTGGGCTGAGCGCCGTTGGCGATCCACTGCTTTGCCTTCTCGGCATCGATCTTCACTTCAGAAGGCTCCTTGTTCGGATCGTAGGTGCCGATCTCTTCGATGAAGCGGCCATCACGGGGGAAGCGGCTGTCAGCAACAACCACACGATAGAAGGGAGCCTTCTTGGCGCCAACGCGGCGCAGACGAATCTTAACTGCCATAGTAAATATCCTCCAAAAAATCTGTTTTGTTTCTATGTTACAAACCCGGCTGGGTTGTATACCTTGTTATTTCAGCCCGCGGAAGGCGTTGGGGTTGCCCATCATGCCGCCCAGGCGGCGGGCAAAGCCCTTGGGGCTTTTCTTGAGCTGCTTCATCATCTTCTGCATCATTTCAAACTGCTTGAGCAGCTTGTTCACATCCGCCACGGTGGTGCCGCTGCCGGCGGCAATGCGGCGCTTGCGCTTGGGGTTGATGATGGAAGGCTTTTCGCGCTCTTCCTTGGTCATGGAATGGATCATGGCCTCAATGCGGTCAAAGGCCTTCTCGTCCATCTGGCTGGGGTCGATGCCTGCGCCGCCGGGCAGCATACTGAGCATGGCCCCCACGCCGCCCATTTTGCGGATCTGTGCAAACTGGTTCAGCATATCGTTCATGTCGAACTTGTTTTCCATCATCCGCTTGGCGGTCTCGGCGGCCATCTTTTCATCGGCGGCGTCCTGTGCCCGCTCGATCAGGCTCAGCACATCGCCCATGCCCAGAATGCGGCTGGCCATGCGATCCGGGTGGAACACATCCAGATCGTCCAGCTTTTCGCCGGTGCCCTGGAACTTGATAGGCTTGCCGGTAACGGCCAGCACCGAGAGCGCTGCACCGCCGCGGGTATCGCCATCGGTCTTGGTGAGGATGATGCCATCCACACCCACCGTCTCGTTGAAGGTCTTGGCCACATTCACGGCGTCCTGGCCTGCCATGGCGTCCACCACCAGCAGGGTCTCGTCCACCGGAATAGCTTCCTTGATGTCCACCAGCTCCTGCATCAGCACTTCGTCGATCTGCAGACGGCCGGCGGTATCCAGGATCACGATGTCGTTGCCGTAGTCCTTGGCATGAGCCAGGGCCTTGCGGGCGATTTCCGGGGGCTTGGCACCCGGCAGGGTGAACACCGGCGCACCGGCCTGTTTGCCCACCACCTGCAGCTGATCAATGGCAGCGGGGCGGTAGATATCGCAGGCCACCAGCATGGGGCGGCGGCCCTGCTTGATGAAGTACTTGGCCAGCTTGGCCGCATGGGTGGTTTTGCCGTTGCCCTGCAGGCCGCAGAGCATGATCACGGTCTGGCCCTTGTTCTTGATGTTCAGGCGGGCAGCTTCATCGCCGCCCATCAGGGTAATCAGTTCTTCGTGGACGATCTTGACCACCTGCTGGGCAGGGGTCAGGCTCTCCATCACTTCCTGGCCCATGGCGCGCTCCGACACCTTGGCGCAGAAGTCCTTGGCCACCTTGTAGTTGACGTCTGCTTCCAGCAGCGCCATGCGCACTTCCCGCATGGCCGCCTTGATATCGGCCTCGGACAGTTTGCCGTGGCCGCGCAGCTTCTTGAACACACCGGCAAGGCGGTCGGACAAAGATTCAAATGCCATGAGCGGTGCTCCTTTCCGTTGTTCTCAGCTCTCGTTCTCTTCTTCCATGGAACGGATGATGCCCAGCATTTTGGTCAGGGTCTCCACATATTCCGTGGTGGTGATGTTGGCGCGGGGGCCGGTGCACTCGAACCGGGTGTCGATCACCAGCTGTTCCAGCTCTTCCAGCTTTTGCTGCACCCGGCGGTACCGGGCCGCAAAGCCAACCTTTTCTTCCAGCTCCTTCAGGGCTGTTTCGCCATGCTTGATGGCGTCCCGCGCACCCTGCCGGGTAATGCCGAAGTTTTCCCCGATCTCGCTGAGAGAGAGATCATCGTTGTAATACTGGCGCAGCATTTCCCGCTGTTTTTCGGTGAGCACTTCGCCATAAAAATCGAGCAGATACCCCATTTCCAGATCTTTTGCCATTGCGCTTGACCCCCGGTGCTCTGCTCGTGTTTGCAAGGATGATGTAAAGTTTTTTTGCTTTACGGATGGAGTATAGCAGAAACCCCTGCCCTTGTCAAGGCTTTGCACCGGATTTTTTACGAAAAAGCCGCAAAATTCCGCTGTTTTTGTAAAAACACAGCTTGACGCCGCCTGGGGTTTGCGTTAGGATATGGATGTGATGTATCCCAGAAAGGGGGCCTTTTGTGCCGATCTACCCGAATTTTTATCAGACGCTTTCCGCCTGCCCCATTGTGGAGCTGCGCGGCTATGCAGCCTCCAACGGCCTGAAGGGGCGGCTGTATGCCTACCTGGACTTTAACGGCCCCACCGGCACAGCCCGGGACGGCCTGGCCGAAGGGATGCTGGCGCTGGCCATTGAGCAGAAAAAGCTTGCCCCCGGCCAGCCCATCATTGAAGCTTCCTCCGGGGCCTTTGCCACTGCACTGACCCTGGCAGGCCTGACCGCCGGACACCCGGTGGTGCTGATAATGCCGGAGGATGCCCCCGCCCTGCGGCAGGAAACTTTGCTGCGGCTGGGCGCTCAGATCCGGCACAGCCCCGCCCGCAGCGGCCCGGCCGGGGCGCGCACCCTGGCCGAGCAGACCGCCGCAGCCAACGGCTGGTATTACATGAACTGGCTTGCCAACGATGACAACCCCGAATACCACCGCCGGGTCACCGGCCCGGCCATCGTGCACAGCATCGCGCGGGAAAAGGCCAGCCTGGTGGATGCCGTGACCATCGGCGTGGGCAGCGGCGGCACCATTACCGGCGTGGGCGAGACCATCAAGGCCTGGACCAACGATGTGCGCATTGTGGCCGTGGAGCCGTTCGAGTGCCAGGCCCTTACGGGCGGAGTCCTTGGCCCCCACAGCATCCCGGACATCGGGTTCGGCCTTGTGCCCAAAAACTTCAACACCTATGTGGTGGACAATGTGGCCGCCGTTTCCAGCAAGGATGCCCAGCGCGCCGCCCAGCAGGTGCTGCGCACGGATGCCATTCCGGCCAGTGCCAGCGCCGGGGCCGCCCTGCACGCCGCCGCCAAGCTGGTGGCCAACGGCATCAGCCGCTCGGCTCTGGCGGTGTTCAGCGGGCGGGCCGCGTTATTATAATAAGGAAAGGACCTGTTATGACCAAAGACATGACCAGCGGAGCCATTACTCCGCTGCTGATCAAATTTACCATTCCCCTTGTGCTGGGCAACCTGTTCCAGCTCACCTACAACGCCGCCGACAGCATCATTGTGGGCAAATTTGTGGGCGAAGATGCCCTGGCTGCCGTGGGCACTTCCAACCCGCTGATGACCCTGGCCATTCTGTTCATCAACGGCATGTGCCTGGGTGCCGGCATCCTGGTCAGCACCGCCTTCGGCGCGGGCGACACCAAGCTGGTGGAACGGCAGGTGTCCACCACCGCCATCGCGGGCACCGTGTTCTCCCTGGCCTTCTCGGCCCTGTGCATCCTACTGGCCAATCCCCTGCTGCACCTGCTGCAGGTGCCGGCCGACATCCTGCCCATTGCGGTGAACTACCTGCGCATCGTGTTTGCCGGGCTGATCTTCACCTTCTTTTACAACTTTCTGGCTGCCACCATGCGCGCTCTGGGCGACAGCAAAAGCGCCCTGTATTTTCTGATGATCAGTTCCGTGCTGAATATTGGCGGCGACCTGTTCTTTGTCAAAGCGCTGAACTGGGGCAGCGAGGGCTGTGCCCTTTCCACGGTGCTGAGCGAAGCGCTGTGCTGCGTGCTGTGCATCCTGTACATCCGCTGGAAGGTGCCGGTGCTGCAGCTGGGCCGCCGCTGGCTGGTGTTTGATGCTTCCCTGCTGCGGCAGACCGTGAGCTATGGCTGGGCCAGCGCCATGCAGCAGGCCACCGTGCAGGCCGGCAAGATCGTGGTGCAGGCCATTGTGAACACCATGGGCGTCAACGCCATGGCGGCCTTTGCGGCTGCTTCCCGCATTGACGACTTTGCCTACACCCCGCAGCAGAACATCGGCCACGCCATGACCACTCTGATGGCCCAGAACCGCGGTGCCGGCAAAAAGGACCGCGTCAAGCAGGGCTTTCTGGCCGGTATGCACATCGAGATGGTGTACGGCATCCTGATCGCCGTGGTCTGCTACGGCCTTGCCGAGCCGATCATGCGCTTGTTCGTCACCGACCCGGAGGTCATCCACCTGGGCGTGCGTTTTCTGCGCACAGTGTCGCTGTTCTACCTGCTGCCCGCCGCCACCAACGGCATTCAGGGGTTCTTCCGCGGCATCGGCGACCTGAAGGTGACCCTCGTCAGCAGCACCCTGAGTATGCTGGGGCGCATTCCCTCGGCAGCCTTGTTCGTGCTGGTGTTCAAAATGGAGATCGAGGCTCTGCCCTACAGCTACGCCGTGGGTTGGTCTCTTATGGTCATCTACGAGCTGCCCATGCTGATCCGCTACCTGCGCAACAACGAGCTTTGATTTTTTCCCGGAACAAAAAGAACTGCTGTGCCAAATGGCACAGCAGTTCTTTTTCATAGAGAAAACCACAAGCTAAGCTTGTGGAGGAATAGAGCCATAGCGTCGAT
>CAVIXY010000005.1:0-36015 GCA_963646665.1 Bacteroides sp. CAG:545 | reverse complement strand
ATCGACGCTATGGCTCTATTCCTCCACAAGCTTAGCTTGTGGTTTTCTCTATGAAAAAGAAGCTGCTGTACATGCCCTGTACAGCAGCTTCTGCAATGTATTTTTAGGGGTTACTGTGTGGCAACCTCGCCGCCTTCAACCACCAGTTCGTCCTCGTAGTCCAGGCCGTAGGTGTCCACCAGGGTCTCCTCGTAGTCCTTGTGGAAGAAGTTCTCTTCGCCCAGAGACTTGATCTCCTTGTTCAGCCAATCCAGCACAGTGGTGTTGCCCTGGCTCACAGCGGGAGCAATGGTGTCCTGGCTGCCCAGCGAAGGAATGCCCACGGTGTAGCCGGGGTTCTGCTTGGCAAATGCGATCACCTCGGTGTTATCGTTGGCCCAGGCCACGCCGTTGCCGTTTTCCAGTGCGTTCTTGGCGGTTGCATAGGAATCGTACTTCTGCAGCGGAATGTCCGGATACTCCTTGGTCAGGTAGGTCTCGGCGGTGGTGCCGGAAATGACGATCATCTGGTCGTCTGCATTCCAGTTGTCCAGGGTGGTGATCACATTGCTGTCCGGGGAGATGACGCCCAGGGCCACGTTCATATAGGGCAGTGCAAAGTCCACTTCCTCGGCGCGCTCGGGGGTCACGGTGAAGTTGGCCAGGATCACATCCACCTTGCCGGTCTGCAGGTACTCAATGCGGTTGGCAGCCTCGGTAGAAACAAAGTTTGCTTCCACGCCCAGGTCCTCGGCCAGGCGGCGGGCAAAGTAGACATCGTAACCCTGATACTCGCCGTTTTCATCCACATAGCCAAACGGGTTCTTGTCGGAGAACACGCCCAGGTTGATGGTGCCGGAAGCCTTGATCTCGTCCAGGGTGCGGTACACCACGCTGCTGCCGGAAGCTGCTGCACTGCCAGATGCAGCGGAACCGGAACCACCGCAGGCGGTCAGAACAGCGGCCGCAGACACGGCACCCAGACCCAGCAGGAAGGAACGGCGGGTAATTTTGGACTGTTTCATAATTCTTACTCCTTTACAAAATCTTTCCCAAAGCGGCTCCGGACCTTCCGGGGCCTTTCTTATATGATCTGTGACTTCATTTCACAGCATCAAACGTGAACGTACGCAGGAAGCGCTGTGCGCGCTCCGTCTTGGGGTGATCGAAGAATTCCGCCGGGGGCGCTTCTTCCACGATCTTGCCGCCATCCAGGAAGATCACCCGGTTGGCAATGGCGCGGGCGAACTGCATCTCGTGGGTCACGATCACCATGGTGCGGCCCTGCTTGGCCAGGTCCAGCATCACATCCAGCACCTCGCGGACCATTTCGGGGTCCAGGGCGGCGGTCACTTCGTCAAACAGCAGGATCTCGGGGTGCATACACAGCGCACGCACAATGGCCACGCGCTGCTTCTGGCCGCCGGACAGCTCCCGGGGGTAGCTGTTCTTCTTGGCCAGCAGGCCCACACGGTCCAGCATGGCTTCGGCTTCCTTCTGTACTTCGGCCCTGGGGCGCTTCTGCACCTTGGTGGGGGCCAGCAGAATGTTATCCAGCACGGTAAGGTGCGGGAACAGCTCGTAGCTCTGGAACACCATGCCAATGCGCTGGCGCTGCTGGGTCAGGTTCTTGCCGCCATAGGCCACCGTCTCGCTGCCCAGCCGGACCCGGCCGCTCTGGGTGGGCTCCAGGCCGTTCAGACAGCGCAGCAGGGTGCTTTTGCCGCAGCCCGAAGGGCCGACCACCACGATCACTTCGCCGGGTTTGACGGCAAAGCTGATATCATCCAGCACCGGGGTCTCGCCATAGGCTTTGACCAGGTGCTCCACGGTTAAAATAGGTTCTGCCATGTGCGGGTCACTTCCATTTCTTTTCAAGGTAGCTTGCCAGCAGGCTGATGGGCCAGCAGGCAAAGAAATACAATACAAACACGGTGAGATAAATGCCGAACGCCGCGTTGGGGCTGGCGGTGCGGTTGGCTTCAATGATCTGCTGCGCCACCTTAAGCACCTCCACCACGCCGATCATCAGCACCAGGCTGGTGGTTTTGATCATGCGGGTGATCAGGTTGATGGACAGCGGGATCAGCCGGCGCACGGTCTGCGGAATGATGATGTACCAGTAGGTCTGGGCCTTGCTCATGCCCAGCGCCCCGGCGCTCTCGTACTGGTGCTTGGGAATGGCGATCAGCGCGCCGCGCACTAGGTCGCTCATCTCGGCGGTGCCCCACAGCACAAACACAATGATGGAGGCCACTTCGCCCGAAAGGTTCCAGCCCCATGCACGGGTGGTGCCGAAGTAAAACAGGAACAGCAGCACCATCTGCGGCAGGATGCGGATGGCTTCCAGATACAGTCGCAGGACGGCTTTCAGGATGGGATTGCGGAAGGTCATCAGCACGCCCAGCAGGATGCCCAGCGGCAGGCTGATGAGCACCGACACCAGGCTGATCTTGAGTGCAACCCCCAGGCCGCCCAGCAGGCGGACGAAGTTTTTGCCCTTGAACAGGACGTCAAGCCCCAAATCCAGCATAGCGCAGCCTCCTTTCCAGCAGGCTGCCCACAATGGACACCGGCAGCAGAATGATCAGGTAAAATACCACCAGCAGGAACAGACACTCGGTGGTCTTGGAATACATGCCAATCAGATCCTTGGCGGTGAACATCAGGTCCATCAGGCTCACAGCGCTGAACACGCTGGTCTCCTTGAGCAGAAAGATCACGTTTGCCATGAAGGCCGGCATACTGGTGGACATGGCCTGCGGCAGAATGACGTAGCGCATGGTCTGGGCCTTGCTCATGCCCAGGCTGTAAGCGCTTTCGGTCTGGATGGGTTCAATGGCTTCCAGCCCGCTGCGGAACGCTTCAGCCATGTAGCTTCCGCCCAGAAATGCCAGACCGGCGATGCCGCAGATCTCGGCATTGGTGCGGATGCCCACCTTGGGCAGGCCGTAGTAGATGAAAAACAGCTGCACCAGCAGCGGCGTATTGCGGGAAAGCTGAATGTACACCCCCACGATCTGCCGCAGCACCGGCACCTTATAATACTGCAGCACCGCGCACAGCAGCCCGATGACGATGGCAAACAGGATGCCTGCCACGCCCAGCCGCACGGTAAGCACGGCTGCTTTTTGGTATTGCGGCAAATATTGCTGGATCACATTCCAGTCCATTGCCGATTCCTCCCCTTGTATCCTAAAATTACGGCCCAAAACGCAAAAAAGCCCGGAAGCGTTGTACTACGCTCCCAGGCTGACAGAAACGATCAATGCGCGCGATCTGCGCAATGCCTGCGGTATGCCCCGCACACCACAAGCTGCAAAGCGGCCTGCCCAGGAGTTTTTGCATTGCAACAACAGCAACAACACATCATGCGCTCCATCATGTCAGGCTCCCCCTTTGCATTCGGTATTCGGTCTTGCGGTTTGTTCCGCCCGATGCCCGTATCATATACCTATTTACCCAGAATGTCAATATGTTTATAGGGTTTCTGTGCAAATCTTTCCGTGCCGCACAAAAAGCGGCAGCTCCCGGGCGAAATTTTATGAATTTCAGCAACGCTTCTGTTCTTGCTCCGGGGACAGTCTGCCCCGGGCCGTCCGGGTCATGCTTCGTCCCAGAACACGCGCTTTGCGTTGCCGTACAGGATCTGCTGTTTCTGCTCCTGGGCCAGCGCCGGGTCCTCCGCAATGGTGTTGACCATATCCTGGTACCGGAACCGGCAGAGGTTGGAGGGCGTGTCGGTGCCGTACAGCAGGCGGTCGGCACCCACGGTCTGCACGGCCGCACCAATAAAGCGGCGTGCCGCCGGGAAAGGCGGCTGGTCCGGCCGGACGTTGTGCTGCAAAGAGGCTAGGTCGAACCACACATTGGGCAGCGCCAGCGCTTCCAGCCCCTGTACCATGGCCTGCAGCTCGGTCTGCTTGGGGGCCAGCAGGTGGCACACCACAAACTTCATACCGCTGTGGCGCAGGATCAGCCGCCGCAGGGCCGGGATCTGGCTGCTGGGGCTGCCCAGCTTGCCAATGTCGATCACAAACACCAGGCCGTGCTCCTGCGCAAAGGCTGCTTCCCGCTCCATCATCTCGCCGTCCAGGGCAAACACCGCATGGTTTGCCATCAGGCCGGAACCGGTGCTCACCTCAAACTTGACCACGTGCAGCGCCAGATCCTCGAACAGGTGCGTTACAATGGCATCCCGGCTGCGGCTGTAGGGGTCGTAGGCACCCGCTGCCAGAAAGCGGTCCGGCCACTTCTGCTGTGCTTCGTAACTGTACTGGTTCTGAAAGCCCAGGTACCCGCCCTGCAGCAGCACCGCCCGCTCCACGTGGTTCTCGTCCATAACCTGCAGCACCCGCTCCGGGGTCACCTGGTCGGTGTTCCATTCCGGCGGGATCAGCTGGCAGACCGAACCATCTGCATACATTCCGCGTCCGCCGCCGCAGGGCCGCATTTCGCCGCTGGCCCCGGTGCCTGCAATGCACTGCACCAGGTGGACATGCGCATCAATCACATTCATGTTGTGTTCTCCTGTTCTCAGCCGCTGAGCTGGTTTTTCGTTCTAAATTCTGCACCGTTTTGCCGCTGCTGTCAAGTGCCGTTTTGCCTTTTCGGCCCCAAAAACGGCAAACCGCCCCGGGATCGCATATCCGGAGCGGTTTTTGCCAGTTTGCGGGGTCGGTTGTGATTACGGAACGCCAGGTGTTCCGGCACGGTTCGTCAGGGCCGTACCAGCTGCATACGGAACGTGAAGCGGCCCCCTTGCGCGGAGCCGCAGGGTCCAGACCCCCAGGAACTGCAGGCCTGTGCGACGCAGGGCACGCACAGCGGCGAGGATCCTGTTCCTCTGCCGCGCCCCCAGTGTAGCACAAACGATTTGCAAATGCTATTAACCTTTGGTTAGTTTTTTGCGCAGAACAGTGCCGCCAGCTGGGCACGCTTGGTGCGGGCATCGCCGCCAATGTCCAGTTTGGCGTACAACTGGTTCACATACTGCTTCACCGTGCCCTCCGACAGAAACAGCTTTTCCGCAATTTCGCGGTTGGTGCAGCGGGCAGCGATCAGCCGGGCCAGTTCCAGCTCCCGGTCGGTGAGCTGTGCCGCAGCAGCGGGGCGGCTTTGCTTTTGCCGCAGGCGGGCACACTGGGCCTCATATGCACGGCCCAGCGGCAGGATCTTCTGCACAAAGGGGGCCAGCCCGCCCCACGGCCCGGCTTTCAGCAGGGCGGCAAGGCTGCGGTAGTTTTCCACAAAGGGCATGACAAAGCCGTCCGTCTGTGCAAACTGCAGCGCCTGGCGCAGCCACTCCCCTGCCTGCTTGTTCTGGCCGAACTGTGCCGCCGCGGCTGCCATCTGGATGCGCACATGCAGCCCTACCAGGCCGTAGTGCATCTTCTGGCACACCGCCAGCAGCGCTTCGCCCCGGGCCAGCACCTTGACGGCTTTGCCCTGCGCCAGCCACACCTGCTGCTCGATCATCTCCATCATGGGCTGGCAGAGGGTAAAGTAGCGCACCGATGCCAGCTGGTGTTCCCGGAACACTTCCGGAATTTCCTCTGTCTGCCCCAGCAAGGCCCCGTAATAGGCCTGCACGCTTTCCAGCAGGTGCACCAGCACAATGTCGTGCCGCTGCAGCAGTGCCGCACGCCGGGCCTTGAAGTCGCAGGGGTTCTGCAGCGGTACGCACAGCGACAGCCGCAGGGCCAGAAAATCGCAGCAGAGGTCCATGTTCTCCTGCCCGGCTGCCGCCGCCCTGGCCCGGGCACGTTCCAGCATGAGCCGGGTGCGCTCAAAATTGCCCTGCATAAATGCCGCTTCGGCGTCCATTACCAGCTCGGCCCCCTGCCCGTGCCCGTTGGTCAGCTTGTAATAATGCGGCATACACTCGTACATGTCCGCCAGCTCTTCGGCCAGCTCGCCCGGGGCGCGGTAGTACATCAGCAGCACCGAGGGGGAGCCAAAGGTCCAGGTACCCTCATTGCGCAGGGTGACTGCCGTGCGGGACATCTGCCGGCTTGCACTTTGGTGCAGGCGGCTCATGGCGCGGATGTCGTTGTACATCAGAAAACTCTGGATCAGGTCGCACTCCCCCAGCAGGTTGCCGCGTTCCTCCGGGGTCAGGGCCGGGTTTTCCTGCACGGCAGCTTCCAGCAGGGCCTTCAGCTCCAGCATTTTGGGGATCAGCTGCCAGGTAAACATCCGGCGCATCAGCACCAAAATGGCCAGCGGATGCCGCTTGAGGGCTTCCACCGGGCACTTGCCCAGCCGCTTGAGCAGCTCTTCCGGGCTGAGCCAAGACAGCAGGATGCCCGCATCCAGCTCCACCACCTGCAGGGCCGCATCGTGGTCTCCGCAGGCTTCGTAGGATGTCAGGGCATAAATGTACTGGCGTTTTTTCTCATACCATCGTCCATAACGTTCAAAGTAAAGGTTCTGCTTTTCCGGTGGCATCTGGGCAAACAGCCGCTGCGCACATTCTTTCATCATGTGGTGGAAGCGGTAGCTCTGCCCGTCTGCCAGGCGGGTGACAAAGGCGTTCTGCTCGGTCAGCTCCTGCAGCAGCGTTTCCGTATCCGGCATTCCAGCCACGGCCTGTGCCATCTCCACCGTAAACTCATCGGCCAGGCCCATTACCGCCAGAAACTCCCGCTTCTGCTTCGGGAGCGGCTCCAGCATGGCCGCCGTGAACATGGCGTAAATGTCGCCGCCCTCGTTCAGCAGGGTGCCGTGCTCCGCAAAGGCGTGCAGGTTCAGGTAAATGGCCGAGAACCATCCCTCGCAGGAGCGCAGCAGGCTTTCGGTCTGCGCCTCCGACAGTTCCACGCCGCAGCGGTGCGCATAGGCCAGCAGCTCTTCCCTATTCAGGCGCAGCTGGTCGGCCCCAATGCGGTGCAGCCGGTGCCCCAGCCGCACGATCTCGCCCTTGGGCAGAAACGTGTTCCGGCTTGCCACGATCAGGTGCGCATTGGCGGGCAGACGGTTGGCCAGTGCGCAAAGAAAGCCCGCCGCCTGCTCGTCCTGCAGCAGGTGAAAGTCATCCAGAAAAATATCATAAACGGTGCTGCCCTGCAGGGCGGCGCACAGCTCATCCAGCAGCAGCGCGGCACCGTTGGCGTCCACCGGGCAGTCGTAGCCGTCCAGTGCGGTCAGGCCCGCCGCCGCAAAGGCTTTCTGCACACTTTTCCAAAAAATGGATCGGTTTGCAGAATAGATGCTCACCCGCATCACCACTGCATGTTCCGTGCGGCTGTGCTCGGCCAGAAACCAATTGACCGCTGTGGTTTTGCCGTACCCCATGGGGGCCACCACCGCCGTCAGGGCACTTTCCGCAATGCGGTGCAGGCTCTGCTGCACCCGCTCGGAGATGTAAATGGTGTTCAGATCCGCCTTCCGTCTGGACATTCCACGTTCCTCTTTTCTCTTATAGTGGCCCCATTCTATCACATTTTTCCGGGCAAAAAAAGTGCCGGGGCCACTCCTTTGCCAAAGCGGCCAAACAAAAAGACACCGCACAGTTCTGTGCAGTGCCTTTTGTTCTCAGAAACCAGCAGCCCAGCTATGCATCCCACTGAAACCGCTTCAGCTCCACATGCGCTGCGTCTTTCAGGGCAACGCCCTCGCCTTGCAAAAGCAGCGCCTGTTCGTTCCAGCCCGGTGCCAGCCGCCCGGCATGGTTGACCACCCGGTGGCAGGGAAACTGCCCATAGTATTCCGCACGAGCCAGCACCCGCGCCACAAGCCGCGCGTTTTTCGGATGCCCGATCAGCCGGGCGATCTGCCCATACGTTGCAACCCGCCCCTCTGGGATCTCCTCCACGGCGGAAAGCACCTCGTAGGCAAAATCATCGGTTAGTTTCATGATCAAATAATCCAGATTGGAACAACGTAATTATCCCGGTCCACAACACCAACTTTTGGCTTCATACAGACGATCGCACCTTTCCCGCGCGGAACAGAGGCTTTATCCAGCAAAGAGAACACCTTTGTCAGCTCAGTGCCGGGATTCGAGGTCTTTTTGATTTCGATGGGATTCAGAACACCATCCTGCTCCAGAACAATGTCGATCTCTTTTGCGTCCTTATCGCGGTAGTAGTACAGGAATGGCTCTCTGCCGGTGCTCAGATAGGTCTTTGCAATTTCAGAAACAACATAGTTTTCGAGGATTGCACCGTTCATCGCACCGCATTCCAGAACCTCTGCACTGCTCCACTTGGTCAGATAGCAGACCAATCCGGTATCATAAAAATAGAGTTTCGGGGTTTTTACCAGCCGCTTCAGCAGATTGTTGGAATAAGGGTGCAGATAGAAGATGATGCCCAGCGTTTCCAGAATGTGCAGCCAATCTTTTGCCTGCTTCTGATTGATGTCTGCATCCTGCGCAATTTCGGAAACATTCAGCATTTGTGAGCAGCGGGCCGCAACCGCCGTCATGAAGCGCAGAAATTTCAGTGCATCAATGGCATCGGAAAGTTCTTTTACATCGCTCTCAATATAAGTGGAAAGATAGCTGCTGTAAAAAATCGGGCTGTTGGTGTTTTTTCCGCTTGCGATAGCGGGCATGGAGCCTTTGTAGATCCGTTCAAAAATCCCTTTGGTATCTGTGGGTACGGCTTTTTCCTCACGTTTCAGCAGCGCATCCAGATCCACACGGAAGGGTTCGGTTTCCGCACCGTTTATTTCTGACTGCGAAAGAGAAGTCATTGACAGCACTGCAACACGCCCGGCAAGCGATTCCTGTACCCCATGCATCAGCTTGAACACCTGCGAACCGGTCAGCCAGAATGCTCCCGGCTCATGGTACGTGTCTGCATAGACTTTGATATAGGTAAACAGTTCCGGCGCATACTGAACTTCATCAATGAGAACCGGCGGCTTATGCAGCTGCAAAAACAGTTCCGGATCACTTTTTGCAAGTGCCCGCTCGTTCAGGTCGTCCAGTGAAACATATCCACGGAAAGTTCCTTCCATAAGCTTTTGCAGCATGGTCGTCTTTCCCACCTGCCGGGGGCCGGTCACAAGCACAACCGGATATTCCAGCGTGACCTGTTGAACGACTTTTTCAAGACTTCTTGTAATGTAACTCATATGGAACACCCTCTTCCGTTTTCGGCTAATTTGTCTTACAATTCCATTTTAGCCGAAAGCCTCGTCTTTTTCAAGTATCTCCGGACGAATTGTTTTCCAGACAACAGCCCTTTCTGCACAAAAGTATGCGATGTTTTATTCCAGTGAAGCCAATGCCTCACTCGCTTGGTGCAAACAAAAAAACACCACACATTCCTGCGTAGCGCCTTTTTTCTGGTGGAGAATACCGGGCCGTTCCAATCACGGTGAACTCTTGCAGTCCATGCACGGCGCTCTCCCAGTGGAGCAAATGCCTTACTCGTTTGATGCAAACAAAAAAGACACCACACATTCCTGTGCAGTGTCTCTTTCCTGGTGGAGAATACCGGGATCGAACCGGTGACCTCTTGCATGCCATGCAAGCGCTCTCCCAGCTGAGCTAATCCCCCAGATGTTTGGTGCCGTGCCTGACGACATGCATTATTATACCAGCAGTGCGGGGGATTGTCAACAGCCAATTTGCATTTTTTGCAGGAAAAATGCAAAAATCCCTGCCGGGCCGGAAAGGCTCTGCAGGGATGCCGTATGCGGGAATGCGAAGTTATGCCTTTTTGATGCACTGGCTGTCAAACAGCTGCGGAGCCACACGGCACAGCAGCACGGCGGCCACTACGGTGATCAGGGTTTCCGGCAGCATGTAACTGCCGTTGTACACCAGGCTGTAGGTCCAGGCAGCCAGACCATCGCTCAGGTTGCCCCACACCAGCACACCGGACAGGAAGCTGCACAGGAAGCGCAGGAAACCGGCCGCAAAAGTGCCCACAGCCACGCCCACAGTGCGGTTCTTGAAGGGGCGGGCAAAGAAGGCTGCGGTGCCCAGTGCCATAAAGGCCACCAGGTAGTCCAGCAGCACCTCACCGGCAAAGTACAGCACAGTGGATGCCGGAGGCGGATAGAAGCCCATGAGCATCTGCAGGCAGCCGTTTACAAAGCCGGTGAAAAGGCCCCACTTGACCCCGTGCCGGAAGGACACCAGCACAAAGGGCAGCATGCTCAGCAGCGTAACGCTGCCGCCGTTGGGCAGGGTGAAGAACTTGATGTTGGAGAGCACGGTGCCCACCGCGATCATCAGGGCGCATTCCACAAGAATGCGGGTCTTGGAATAGGATTTCGACATACGATCCTCTCCTCATTATAATAGTACACAAAAACAAAAATGCGCCCACTTACAAAAAGCAGGCGCACAGGGTGTTTGTTGAAAATACCAGGACCTTCCGCAAACTTCCTACGCCGGCATTATCCGGATCAGGTCAAGGGTCTCTGCGGTGTGCAGATCTCAGCCTTTCGGCGCCCCTGTTTTTATGTCCGCGCTCAGTATAGCGCAACCGGGCTGCAAAAGTCAAGCCCTGCCGCACATATTGCGCCGCTGCGCCGCATACGCTGTAACAGCTGAAGGCGGGAGGAATCGAGATGAAGGGAGATCCGGAACAGCGGGCCGTGCAGCTGGGCGAATACATTGTGCTGCATGGGGCCACCGTGCGCGCTGCAGCAGCGGCCTTCGGGTGCAGCAAGTCCACCGTGCACAAGGATGTTTCGGTGCGGCTGCGCCGGCTCAGCCCGGCGCTGTTTGTGCAGGTGCAGCGGGTGCTGGCCCGCAACAAGGCCGAGCGGCATCTGCGCGGCGGTGCGGCCACCCGCCGCAAATACCGCCGCTGCGGCTGAACCAAACACCCCGGCGCGTCCGCCTGTGCGGAGAATGCGCCGGGGTGCTTTTGTGTGGGGTCAACGGTCGGTGTGAAACTGGCTCAGCGCGCCTTTTTCCAGCCGGCTGACCTGCGCCTGGCTGATGCCGATCTCCCGCGCCACTTCCATCTGGGTCTTGCCCTGCAGGTAGCGCAGCTCCATGATCCGCTTTTCCCGGGGAGTCAGCCCGGCCACCGTCTGGCGGAACTGCAGCCCGCTGATCCAGCTGTCCTCGCCGTCCGGGTCCCGCACCTGGTCGATCACGTACATGGCATCGCCCCCGGCGGTGTACACCGGCTCTTCCAGGCTGAGCGGCTCCACCACAGATTCCAGGGCGGCGGTCACTTCGCGGCGGGTCAGCCCGGCACTCTGCGCGATCTCGTCCATGGTCGGCTCCCGGCCCAGCTGCTTTTCCAGGGTCTCCCGGGCCTGCATGGCGCGGTAGGCGGTGTCCCGCAGGCTGCGGCTCACCCGCAGGGCGTTGTTGTCCCGCAGAAAGCGCCGGATCTCCCCAATGATCATCGGCACGCCGTAGGTGGAAAACCGCACCGGCTGGGCGGGGTCGAAGTTGTCAATGGCCTTGATCAGCCCGATGCAGCCCACCTGGAACAGATCGTCCAGGTTTTCGCCCCGCTGGGCAAAGCGCTGCACCACACTGAGCACCAGCCGCAGGTTGCCCTCTACCATGCGTTCCCGCGCAGCAGAATCCCCTGCATGGGCCAGTGTGAGCAGGCGGCGCTTTTCCGCCTCCGACAAAACGGGCAGCTGCGCGGTGTTCACCCCGCACAGCTCTACCTTATTATACATCCAAACGCCTCCCGGTCTGTTTGAAACTTCACCGGGAGTATGGCCCCCGCTCCGGGGCACTATGCGTGGAAAAAACTGTGCGCCCCTCCGGGATGGGAAGGGCGCACACGGAAATCAATTTTTGCAGCTTGACCAAAGCAAAAGCCTTCACCCCTTGGGGGGAAGGTGGCGCGTAGCGCCGGATGAGGGGTATTTAGGGCAAAATGCTGTTGTCCTGCGCCCTCATCAGTCACCTGCGGTGACAGCTTCCCCCGACCGGGGGAAGCCTTCATTCGGAAAATTGATTTCCATAAAGGGCGCAGGAAAAAGATTGTATTTCCGGGAAATTTGTGATAAGCTATACACGGCGGCAAAAATGCTGCCCATGAGGCGCTGTGCCCACAAACGCAGGCGGCTATGCCTTCTTACCGGTGATTTGGTTTCTCGTTTCTTCACAGAACGACCCAGAGCAGCCCGGGAGGAGGTTCAATCGGATTGAGCAGCACTTCCCGAAGCCTTTGGGCAAAGGGAGGTGAGCAGACATGACGATCTCGGAGATCATCGCAGCGCTGGCGCTTGCCGTCAACGTTGTCCGTGCAGTGTTTGACATTGCATGGCAGATTTACATGGAACGCAAACATGCAAAAAAAGATTGACCGCCCACGAACTCCCAATCCTGTGCGGTCAATCTTTTGACATACTGGTAAGGAGCTAGCCGTTTGCGGGGCCAGCGCCTTCTGTAATTTTAGTATATGCGATTTGCCGCCCGTTGTCAAGGCGGTTTATTCATTTTCCAGCTGCACTTTCAACGTAGAGATGATCCGTTTTTCCAGCCGGGAAATGTAGCTCTGGCTGATGCCCAGGGCATCGGCGGTTTCTTTCTGGGTGCGCTCCACGCCGTCCAGCAGGCCAAAGCGCAGCTGCATGATCTGCCGTTCCCGCTGGGTCAGGCGCTCCACGGCGCGGTGCAGCACGGCGCGCTCGGCGTCCTGCTCCAGGCGCAGGCTCACCATGTTTTCATCGCTGCCCAGAATATCCGAGAGCAGCAGCTCGTTGCCGTCTCCGTCCACGTTCAGCGGCTCGTCAATGCTGGCTTCCTGGCGGCGGTTGGAGCTTTTGCGTAAGTACATCAGGATCTCGTTGCCAATGCAGCGGCTGGCGTAGGTAGCCAGCTTGATGCTGCGTTCCGGCGTAAAGGTGTTTACCGCCTTGATCAGCCCGATGGTGCCAATGCTGATCATATCCTCCGTGGGCACGCCGCTGTTCTCGTACTTTTTGGCCAGGTACACCACAAGCCGCAGGTTGTGGGTGATCAGGGCGTCCCGTGCGGCGGCATCTCCGGCGGCCATTTGTGCCAGCAGGTTTTTTTCCTGCTCCGGGGTCAGGGGCGGCGGCAGGCTGGGTGTGCCCGCCAGATAATGTGCCCCGCCGCAGTACCGCAGCCGTGCACACAGGCGGCACCAGCGCCGCCAGAGTTCCCAAAACCAATGCTGCATCTGTTCCTCCTTATAAGTAAGTGGATAAACCATCCTTGCAAAGGCCCAGCTGCCGGGCAGTGTCGGGTCCAAACAGCAGGGTGCCGCCGCCCGGAGAAAGCGGCTCGCTGCAAAACGCGGCCAGCAGCCCCGGCACGCAGGCGGTGGCTGTGCGCAGGGCGGCAGGCACGGCGGGCAGCAGGGCCTGCCCGGTCACCGTGCGGCAGGGCACCAGCCGTATTCCGGCCCCGGGCGGCGGCAGGGCAGTGTTCTCGGCAGCAAAGTAGGCGT
This sequence comes from Bacteroides sp. CAG:545, assembly GCA_963646665.1. GTDB lineage: Bacteria > Bacillota > Clostridia > Oscillospirales > Ruminococcaceae > Faecalibacterium. The sequence continues at coordinate 22,678 of CAVIXY010000005.1, read as the reverse complement.
CCAGGAACCGCTGCACCGGTGCGGAGAGCAGCGGCCGGGCCGGGCGGTACTGCACCAGCACCACAGCCTGGCCGGAAAGCGGGTCCTGCACCGAAAAACCGGTGTCGTAAAAGGCCTGCACCGGCAGTGCAGTGCCGTTCAGCTCCAGCCGGGCCGGAAAGCTGCGCGCCCCGGCCCGGCCAAAGCAGTACAGCAGCCCCCGCAGCACTCCATACACCACAGCACAGCTGGCCAGCAGCCGCCCCGGCGGCAGAGAGATGTACACCGCAAAATTGTTGGTGTGAACGCCCGGCAGCAGCGCGGCCCCGCACAGCAGAACATTGAGCAGCACATACCACAGGCACAGCTGCACAAAACTGCGCCGCCCGGGCAGGCCGTAGGCCAGCGCCACCACCGCCGTGCAGCTGGCAGCCTTGTACAGCAAAGCCCCCGGCAGCGGAAACTCCGGCAGCAACAATACCAGCGTGGAGACTGCGGCCATTGCCGCCCCGCCGCACAGGCGCAGCCCGCTGCAGGCCCGGCCGCACAAAAGCCCGGCTGCCAGCAGCAGCGCCGCCGCAAGAACAAAATTTACCAGCAGGAGTTCGTCCAGATAGATCACGGTTTTCACACCCCAGGCCCCCTTGCACAAAACAGCATATCACCGGCAAAAAAAGAACCATGCCGAAACCGGAAGAGAGCCCCAAAACGGGCAAAAGTAACACTTTTATGGGACTGCGTTTCACATTTTTTACACTTTTTTGCAAAAAAGGGCTTGAACATTTCTGGAAAGTGTGGTATATTATTGCCATCCTAGTAAGGAATGTGAGCCGAGCAGATCGGCTTGCAAAAATATCTTTCTATTTTTGAAGGGAGTAATTCATTATGATGATGCCTGCAAACTATTCTGTAATCGCAGAGAACGAAATGACCTACGTTGTTGGTGGCGGCCTGGCCGACATCCTGGCTCCTTGCCTGGAAGTTTCCAACTGGCAGAAGTTCAACACCAACATGGTTACCCTGATCGGCAACAAGTACATGTCCGGCTACCTGAGCAACACCCTGGGTGTCCTGTTCTCCGGCACTTACACCCCGAAGGATGGCATCCTGACCCGTTATGCTGCTAAGGTTGACGGCATCTGGGACGACAACTACGGCACCTACGAGCGTGAGTCCGTCTGGGCACAGATCAAGGGCGGCGCTCGTGGCTCTCTGAACGTTGCTCTGAACGTTGTTGGCAACGCTGCTGCTATCTACAACCTGGCTACCGGCACTGTTGCCAATGATGCTGCTAAGGCAAGCTTCTAATCAGTCTCTGACTTGATCAAGAACTAAGGTGCGCCCCGGACGGGAAACTGTCCGGGGCGCATTTTTTGTTGGCGGCATACCGCTGGCCGGGCGGGGGCACCCCGGCAGGCCAGCATTTTGCGCATTGCCCATTGGCTGCTGTGCCGTGTGGCACCGCAGCTGTTTGACAGCCAATACGCCAAAAAGGCCTGATTTCACATTCCCGCATACGGCATCCCTGCAGAGCCTTTCCGGCCCGGCAGGGATTTTTGCATTTTTCCTGCAAAAAATGCAAATTGGCTGTTGACAATCCCCCGCACTGCTGGTATAATAATGCATGTCGTCAGGCACGGCACCAAACATCTGGGGGATTAGCTCAGCTGGGAGAGCGCTTGCATGGCATGCAAGAGGTCACCGGTTCGATCCCGGTATTCTCCACCAGGAAAGAGACACTGCACAGAAATGTGTGGTGTCTTTTTTGTTTTTATTTGCTATTTTCCGGCAAAGAAACAGCAAAGATGTTCCGTTCGACAAAAGCCGCCCGTTTTCGCTCTTGTTCTTCTGCCTGCCGTCTGTTACACTACAGCCATACCCGATATGCCATTCTCTTCCAGGGTCTGCCACACCATTCTCCGGCAGGCCCTGGCTTTTTTGTATGTCCGCCAACCGCCCGGGCAACACTGCAGATGTTCCCTTTTGTTCACAGGATCACCAAAAAGCAGCGCCGCCGGTGCATAAGAATCGCACGCCTTTGCTCTTGTGTTCCCGCCGCTGCAGTAGTAGAATTTGAATCGGACGTTTTATCACCGCTTTGCTGCCCGCCCTGCGGGCTGTCGGATACGAAAAAACATGGAAATTTTATTGACTGGACACACTGCATTTCTGACAAAAGAATGGATCGAGACGGCCTTTCCCGATGACCATGTGCTTACCACCCACGCCAAAGGGGAAATGCTGCTGGACGCCCGCGTAAAAACGGTGACGCTGGACAGCAAGCAGATGCTGAGCCGCATCGACACGACCTATCAGTTCGACCGGGTCGTTTACTTTTCAGAATACCTGCTGCCGCACGGGATGCAGGAAGGCGAACTGGACCGCCTGCGCTGGGTGCTGCAGCAATGCCGCGACCGGGACGTGCAGCTGCTGTATTTTTCCGGGCCGGAAAGCGTGCTCACCCCGCCGTCCAGCAAATCGCTGCTGGCTTCTGCCGCCGAGGACCTGTGCTTCCACTACGCCAAAACCAGCAAGCTTCAGGTCAAGGTGTTCCGTCTGCCCTATCTTTATGATGTTTCGGCCAGCGGTGCCGAGGGCTTTGCGCGGCTGTTCGCGCAGATGAAGTCCGGCACCGTCCGGCTGGATGAGCAGGCGGAGCAGCCCCTGTTTGCCCTGTGCATGGAGGAACTGGCGGATCTGGTGTCCCGTGTGTTCGACACCTGAACACCCCAGCCGGAGCGGTTCACCCTGCCGGATGGTTTTCACCACACCCATCAGATGCTGGGCCAGCTGCTGCAGACCCTGCAGCCCGGACTGCAGGTGGAGTATGGCACCGACACCGTGCAGACCTATCCGCCGGACGATGGCATTGTGCGCAAACGGTACGGCTGGTGCCAGCGCAGCAGCCTGCTGGACGATTTGCCCGCCATTTACCAGGCCTGGTGCGCACGCCACACGGAGAAAAAGCCGTTCCTGCAGCGGGCCATGGACCGGCTGCGCCAAAGCCCCCGCCTGCTGCAACTGGTCGAGATCTTTGCCGCCTGGCTGGCGGCTGAACTGCTGGTGCATGTCACCAACACCGATGCGCAGTTCCAGATGGTAGATTTCCGGCTGCTGTACGTGATGCTGATCGGCACCGTTTACGGCCTGAACGCCGGTGTGCTGGCCGCCACACTGGCCTCGGTGTCGCTGGCGGCAGGATACCTGCGGCAGGGCACAAGCCTTACCCTTTTGTTTTATGAGCCGTCCAACTGGCTGGCTTTTATTGCCTACTTTGTGGTGGGCGCTTCCTGCGGTTATGTGCAGCTGCGCAACACCGAGACCGCCCGCTTTGTCCGGGACGAAAACGACATGCTGCGCAGCCGCCTGCAGTTTACGGAGCAGCTGTACCAGGATACCCTGGAGGACAAGCAGCTGTTCCGCCGCCAGATCCTGGGCCGCCGCGACAGCTTTGGCAAGATTTACACCGTCACCCAGCAGCTGGATATGCTGCAGCCGCAGGAGATCTACCGCAAGACCGTGCAGGTGATGGAGGACATTCTGGAAAATCACAGCCTGTTCCTCTACCGCCTGGAGCCGAACCACCGCTTTGCCCGGCTGACAGCGGCCAGCGCCGCCCTGGAGCCGGAACTGCCCCACTCCCTGAACCTGGACGAGCAGCTGGACGTGCTGCGCGCCATTGAGCAGGACGGCCTGTGGGTGAACCGCCGTTTTGTGCCGGGCCGCCCCATGTATGCGGCCGGTGTGCGGCAGAACGGCTCCCTTGTGGTGCTGATCGGCCTGCAGACCGCCGGGGAAGAGCAGATGACCCTGTATTATCAGAACCTGTTCCGCATTCTGTGCGGCCTTGTGGAAACCGCGCTGGTGCGCGCCTTTGAGTACGAAAGTGCCGTGCAGGCCGTCCGGTATCTGCCGGGCACCAGCCTGCTGCGGCCGCAGTACTTTGCCGAGCAGCTGGCTTCCGCCTGCGTGCTGCAGGAGGACAAAATGGCGCACCACCTGCTGCTGCGGGTGCTGAATGACGCCGCCGACCCTGCTGTGCTGAACAGCCGGGTGGAGCACGCCATCCGCAGCAGCGATGCCGCCGGCCTTGGCCCGGATCATTCCGTTTACCTGCTGCTGAATCAGGCCGAGGAAGAAAACCTGCCCATGCTCACCCGCCGCATGGCGGAAAAGGGGCTGCAGGTGCAGGCTGTGCCGTTGGACGAGCAGCTTCGGCTGGCCGCCGCCGCAAAGCGGGGTGAAGCGGATGCATAACCCTGTTGTGTGGCTGCTGGCCGTGCACCTGCTGGTATGCTTGGTGCTCTGGCTTTTGGTGCGCTTCGGCGTGCTGGACGCCAAGGGGTACTTTGTGCCGATCACCCTGCTGATTCCCATTTGGGGGCCGCTGTGCGTTCTGCTGCTGCACCTGCGCAGCGGCCTGTTCGGCGAGCGCCGCCTGGAGCAGACGCTTGAAAAACTGCGCATCAACGAAGCCATTCATAAGAGCATTCTGGTGGATGGCCGCGCGGATGTGGATACCGTGGTGCCGCTGGAAGAAGCCCTGCTCGTCAACAGTCCGGCCCAGAAGCGCCAGCTGATCCTTTCCATTCTGACCGATGACCCAACCGGGTACTACGGGCTGCTGCAGCAGGCCCGCCTGAACGAGGACAGCGAGGTGGTGCACTACGCTTCCACTGCGCTGGCACAGATCTCCAAGGAGGCAGACCTGAACCTGCAAAAGCAGGAGCAGCAGTATGCCGCCCACCCGGAGGACCCCGAAATTTTAACGGAATACTGCGATTATCTGGAAGATTATGTCAGCACCGGGTTTGTGCAGGGCCGTGCCGCCGAGATCCAGCGCCACCAGCTGGAACAGCTGCTGCAGAAGCGGCTGGGCACCCGCCGGAACTTTACGCTGGAGTGCAAGCTTGCCTCCGTTCAGCTGGACCTGGCGGAATACGACCGTGCTGCCGCCACCCTGGATGCCCTGACCAGCCGCTGGCCGCAGCGGGAAGCCCCGTGGCTGCTGCGGCTGCGCATGGCTGCCGCCCTGCACGATGGTGCGGCGGTGCAGCAGACCCTGCGCCAGATCGAGCAGCAGGAAGTTTATCTCAGCTCCAAGGGCCGCGAGACCGTGCGGTTCTGGCGCGGAGAGGAGAATCCCCAATGAAAAAACGAATTTCTGCAGCGCTGCAGCGCTTCCGCTGGCACAAGTTGCTGCTGATCTGGCTGGTATTCCTGGCCATTGGCGGCCTGCTGTTTGCCGAGCGCAGCGGCTTGCGCTACGCCACAGCGTCCTTCAAGCTGGACTATCTGGACCGCAGCTCTGTGCTGACTGCCAGCGATGCCCTTGCCGGGCAGCCGGCCGACTGTCTGCTGCTGTACGACAGCACCCAGGACGGTGTGGCCGATGCCAAGGCCGAGTTTGATCAGATCCTGCTGGACATGAAGGTGAGCACCCAGACCGCAGACCTTGCCGCCACCGCCCCTGCTGCCCTGCCGGCGTTTGACGGCTATCAGACGGTGGTGGTGCTGATGCCCACCCTGGACCCCCTCGGTTCCCGGCTGACCGACCTGATGCAGTGGGTGGAACAGGGCGGCAGCGTTCTGTTTGCCATGTCCCCCAGCAAAAGCCCTTCCTTTGACGCTGTGGCCTCTCAGCTCGGCGTTGCTTCCTCCATCTGGCAGTACCGGGTGGCCGAAAGCATTGTGCCTGCGGCAGATTTCATGCTGGGCAGCGGGCAGCGGTATGAGTTCAGCGACCCTTACGAATCCGCCCTGGACGTCACCCTGCGGGAAGATGCCGTTGTCTGCGCCCAGACCGGCGATGCAGGCACGCCCCTGGTGTGGAGCGTGGCCCTTGGCTCCGGCCGGGTCGTGGTGGACAACTTTGGCATTTACAACAAGGTGGTGCGCGGCATCTATGCGGCTTCCTACAGCCTGCTGGGCGATGCCATGGCCTACCCGGTGCTGAACAGTTCCGTATTCTATCTGGACGACTTTCCTTCCCCGGTGCCCGGCGGTGACGGCACCTACATCCGCCGGGACTACAACATGAGCATTGCCGACTTTTACTCCCGGGTGTGGTGGCCGGATCTGCTCAAGCTTTCGCAGAAATACTCCATCCGCTTTACCGGCGTGATGATCGAAAACTACGGTGATGACACCCAGAGCGCCCCGGTGCGCCAGCAGGACACCCAGCATTTCCGCTACTTTGGCAGCCTGCTGCTGCGCCAGGGCGGTGAGATCGGGTTCCACGGCTACAACCACCAGCCGCTGGTGCTGCCGGACACCGACTATGCCGGCCTGTACAGCTACCAGCAGTGGCCCAGCGAGGACGCCATTACCGCCGCCATGGAGGAGCTGATCTCCTTCCAGCACACGGTGCTGCCCAACACCCAGGGCACGGTGTATGTGCCGCCTTCCAACGTTCTGTCCGCTGCCGGGCGGCGGGTGCTGGGCACCCGTCTGCCGCAGATCCGCACCATTGCCAGCACCTACTTTGGCGATGGCACTTCCCTGCCCTATGTGCAGGAGTTTGGTGTGGCAGAGGACGGCATTGTGGAGCAGCCGCGCATTGTGTCCGGCAGCATGGTGGGCGACAGCTACATGCGTCTGGCCGCCATGAGCGAGCTGAACATGCACTACGTCAGCTCCCATTTCATGCACCCGGACGATCTTCTGGACGCCGACCGCGGTGCCGCCGAAGGCTGGGAGACCTACAAAGGCGGACTGGAAGATTACCTGCAGTGGCTCAGCACAGCCGCGCCCACCCTGCGCAGGCAGACCGGCACCGAGTGCTCGGCTTCCATCCAGCGCTATGCCCAGGTCACAGTAACGCTGGACCGCACCGACACTGCATGGACCCTTTCGCTGGGCAACTTTGTGGACGAAGCCTGGCTGTTTTTCCGGGCCAACGGGGCCGTGCCCGGCCGGGTGACCGGCGGCGAGCTGACCCACCTGACCGGGGACCTCTACCTGCTGAAAGCCACGTCCGATACGGTCCGCATTGCACGGAAGGAGGCCTGACCCCATGCGCATCTGCCTGATTCTGGAAGGTTCGTACCCCTACGTGCACGGCGGCGTGTCCACCTGGATGCACGCCTACATCCAGGCCATGCCCGAGCACGAATTTGTGCTGTGGGTCATCGGGGCCAAAGCCGCTGACCGAGGCAAATTTGTCTACGACCTGCCCCCCAACGTGACGGAAGTGGAAGAGGTGTTCCTGGACGATGCCCTGCGCCTGCACGGCGAACAGCAGCCGGTGCTTTTTACGGATGCCGAACAGACCGCCCTGCGGGAGCTGGTGCGGCTGGGCAAACCGGACTGGGACGTGCTGTTCCACCTGTTCCAGGACAAAAAGGTGCATCCGCTCTCCTTTTTGCAGAGCCGCACCTTCATGGACCTGTTCACCGAGATCTGCCTGCAGGAGTACCCCTATGTGGCCTATGCAGACGCTTTTCACACCATGCGCTCCATGCTGCTGCCGGTGCTGTATCTGCTCACCGGCCGGGTGCCCAAGGCGCAGATCTACCACGCCATCTCCACCGGCTACGGCGGCCTGCTGGCCTGCCTGGGCGGCAGCGTGAACCATGCCCCTGTACTGCTCACCGAGCACGGCATCTACACCCGTGAGCGGGAAGAAGAGATCATCCGCGCCGAGTGGGTGGTGCCCTCCTTCAAAAGCCGGTGGATCCGGTTCTTCTACATGCTGTCAGAGGAGATCTACCGCCGCGCCTTCCGGGTAAGCAGCCTGTTCTACAACGCCCGCCGCACCCAGATCGAAATGGGCTGCGAGGCCGGCAAATGCATCGTGATCCCCAACGGCGTGCAGTACGAGCGGTTCTGCGGCATTCCCCTCAAGCCGGAGGACGGCTGGGTGGACATTGGCGCCGTGGTGCGCCTGGCCCCCATCAAGGACATCAAAACCATGATCTACGCCTTTTTTGAGCTGTCCTCCCGGATGCCAAAGGTGCGGCTGCACATCATGGGCGGTGTGGACGATGAGGACTATGCCCAGGAATGCTATGCGCTGGTCAAGCAGCTGCAGCTGGACAACCTGATCTTTACCGGCCGCGTGGACGTGGTGCAGTATATGCAGAAGCTGGACTTTACCATTCTGACCAGCATTTCGGAGGGGCAGCCCCTTTCGGTGCTGGAATCCATGGCGGCGCGGCGCCCTTGTGTGACCACCGAGGTGGGCTGCTGCCGGGAGCTGCTGGAAGGTGCCCCCGGCGATGACCTGGGCGTGGCCGGATACTGCGTGCCGCCCATGTACCGGCAGGGCCTGGCCGATGCCATGGAGCGCATGTGCGCCAGCCGTGCCCGCCGCGAAGAGATGGGCCGCATTGGCCAGCAGCGGGTGGACCGGTACTTCCACCACGAACAGATGCTGGAAAATTACCGTGCCATGTACCGCAGCACGGCCAAAGAATATCACCTGGAGTAACCTATGGCTGGAATTGGATTTGAACTGAAAAAACTCTTCCGCCGCAAGGGGCTGTTTGCTTCCCTGCGGGCTTACGGCTATGCAGGCATCATCTGCACCGGCCCCATGCTGCTGGGCGTTGCGCTGCAGCTGGGCCGGGGCTGCCCGGGCACAGCAGGACCTGCTGGTGTGCATGATCACCTACACACTGCTGTTTTCCCTGACGGTGACCAGCTTTTTGTCCATGCCGGTCACCCGCTATCTGGCCGACATGCTGTATGCCGAGCAGGAGCAGGCCATTCTGCCCTCCTTCTGGGGAGCAGTCACCCTGCTGCTGGTGCCGGGCTGTGGGCTGTACGGCGTTTTTCTGCTGTTTTCCGGGACCACCCTGCAGCAGGGGCTGCTGTGCCTGTGGCTGTTTGCCGAAATGATCGTGAACTGGACCGGCATGAGCTACCTTACCGCCATCAAGGATTACCGCAGCATCCTGTATTCCTTTCTGGCCGCCATCGCCCTGGCCCTTGGCCTGGGGTACCTGCTCGTGTTTGTGCTGGGCATCCCGGTGGTGGAGGGAATGCTGCTTGCCGTGACCATGGGCTACGGCCTGATGATGGTGTGGGATGTGGTGCTGCTGTACCGCTATTTCCCGCAAAGTGAGGAAAGCCCCTGGACTTTTCTGCGCTGGGTAGACCAGTTTCTGCCCCTGGCCTTTACCGGCCTGTTTACCAACATCGGCCTGTTTTCCCATTTGGTCATCTGCTGGGCCGGGCCGGTGGGGGTGCAGGTCAAGGGGCTGTTTTACGGTGCCCCCTACTACGATGTTCCGGCTCTGATCGCTTTTCTGAGCATTCTCATTACCAGCATCAACTTTGTGGTGTCGGTGGAGGTGAACTTCTACCCCAAATACCGGGACTACTACAGCCTGTTCAACGATGGCGGCGTGGTGGGCGACATTGTGACCGCCGAGGAAGAGATGCTGGCCGTGCTCAACCGTGAACTGCACTTTACCGCCCTCAAGCAGCTGTTTGTCACAGCAGCGGTCATCTCGCTGGAAAGCATTTTGCTGGACCTGCTGCCGCTGGGCTTCAACGACCTGATGCACGGCTACTTCCGCACCCTGTGCGTGGGCTACGGCCTGTACGCGGTGGGCAACACCGTGCTGCTCATCCTGCTTTATTTTACCGATTATCTGGGTGCCGTGCTGGCGGCAGGCGTGTTTGCCGTTTCGGCCAGCCTGTTCGCTGCCCTTTCCATGCTGGGCAGCACTGCCTATTACGGCTTTGGCTTTCTGGCCGGAGCCGCCCTGTTCTACCTCACAGCGCTGTTCCGGCTGGATGCCTTTACGGCCAACCTGCCCTACCGTGTGCTGGGCCGCCAGCCCATTGTGGCGCAGGCCAAGGCCGGGCTGTTCACCCGGCTGGGGCAGTTCCTGGAGCGAAGCACCGCCCCGCGCCACCATAAAAAGGAGCACTGATATGTCTGATTTGTTTCTGACCCTGCGCCTGCGGCACCTGCCATGGGCAAACTGACAAAACTTCTGGCGGCAGCCTTCTGCCTGCTGGGGATGGGAGCACTTATGCTGCAAACCGGACAAACGATCCGATACGAAGCCGACACCAGCACCTTTGTCAATGCACAGATCGGCTATGCCCCCATGGTCGGCAGCCGTTACGCGCAGGATGCTTCCCTGCGCTTTCTGGAGCTGACCTGGCGCGAAGTGGAACCGGAGCAGGGCGTGTACGCCTGGGATGCTCTGGAAGAAAAATACGGCCTGGCAGCACTGCGGGCGCAGGGCGTCCATCTGGTGCTCCGCTTCGTCTGCGATGTGCCGGGCCGCAGCAGCCACCTGGACATTCCCGACTGGCTGTACGATCAGACCGGGGACGGCAGCTGGTACAGCATCTCCTACGGCAAGGGCTACTCCCCGGATTACGCCAACGATGTATTCCGGGCCGCACACCGCCGGGTGATCGCCGCACTGGCCGAGCACTTTGACACGGACGGCTTTGTGACCTATGTGGAACTGGGCAGCCTGGGGCACTGGGGCGAATGGCACATCCAGCAGAGCGCAGGCCTTGTGCCCATGCCCGGGGAAGCCATCCGCGACCAGTACGCCGCCGACTATCTGGATGCCTTTTCCGGTGCCCGGCTGCTGATGCGGCGGCCCTTCCGCACCGCTGCCTCCCATGGTCTGGGGCTGTACAACGACATGACCGGTTCCGAAGCCGACACCAGCGAGTGGCTGAGCTGGATGCAGAACGGCGGCTGGTACGCTGCCGAGCAAAACGCCCTGGTCCCCATGCCGGAAGCCTGGAACACCGCCCCCATTGGCGGCGAGCTGACCAGCAGCCTGTCCATGAAGGAGCTGCTGAACACTCAGCTTGCCCGCACCCTGCAGCTGGTGCAGGCGTCCCACATGAGCTTTCTCGGCCCCAAAACGGCCCAGGAAACCCAGCGCAGCGGCTATGACGCGGTGCTGCACGCCCTCGGCTACCGGCTGCGGGTCACCTCTCTGCAGCTCACCCCTGCGGCAGAGGGCACTGTGGCGGCACTGACCCTTGTCAACGAGGGTGCCGCCCCCTTTTACTGGGACTGGGACTTAAACCTGTACGTGGAGGATGCCGCAGGCAATACCCTGCGCACCTTCCGCCTGCCCCTGGCCCTGCCGGAACTGCTGCCCGGGCAGCAGCGCACCGTGGAAGTCACGCTGGAAGGGGTCTCCTTTTCCCGGCTTCCGTGGGCGCAGAACCCGCAGCTTACCCTGGGCATCGTAGACCCCATGACCGGCTGCGATGCCGTGCGCTTCGCCATGCAGACAGCCCGCCGGAATGGCCGGGCCGTGCTGCTGGGCTGACCGCTTTTTTGCAAAAAACAAAGTCCCCGGTGCCTGCCGGTCCGGTCCGAACCGCTGTGCACCGGGGACCTATTTTATTCTTCCCGTTTTTTGTATGCTTCGCCCCACGCCCACATGGCGTCCAGCACTGGCCGCAGGCTCTCGCCCAGCGGGGTCAGGCTGTATTCCACCCGGGGCGGCACCTCCGCATACACCACACGCTGCACCAGGCCGTCCTCTTCCATTTCCCGCAGCTGCTGGGTGAGCACCTTCTGGCTCACATCGCCCACCAGGCGGCGCAGCTCCCCAAAGCGCTTGGTGCCCGTCAGCAGGTCCCGCACGATCAGCACCTTCCATTTGTCGCTGATCAGGGTCAGCGTGGTTTCCACCGGGCAGGCCGGCATCGTTTTTTCAGACATTCCTGTTCTCCCCCGCTTGCAGTTTTACTGCCTTTATTGTACGAGCCGGAACGCCCGCTGTCAAGCCGGGGGCCATGGTTACCGGGCGGTAACTACGGCACAAGATTGTGCGTACTTTACAGCCCGGGGCAGCGGGGGTACAATAGCCTTGTCAGCCGGGGCAGACACAAACAGCCCCGCAAAACCAATCGCAGTATCGGAGGTATTTTCTACGATGTCCCTTTCCAAAGTGATCGAATTCCTGCAGGCAAACCCGGTTCAGTATCTGGCCACCGTTGGCCGCGATGGCAAGGCCAAGTGCCGCCCCTTTATGTTTGCGGGTGAGCTGGACGGCAAGCTGTGGTTCTGCACCAACAGCACCAAGGACGTTTACAAGGACCTGCAGGCCAACCCGCAGATCGAGATCTCGGTGTCCAGCCCGGAATACGCCTGGCTGCGCCTGCACGGCAAGGCGGTGTTTGAAAACAACATGGCTGCCAAGGAAATGTGCATTGCCAACCCCATTGTGAAGGGCCAGTACGGCGAAGCCACGAACCCCATTTTTGAGGTGTTCTACCTGGAAGATCCCCACGGCGTGATCGCCGACTTCTCCGGCAATCCGCCGCTGGTGTTCTGAGTTCTGCCCCGCACTCTGCCTTGGAAACGCTGTTTTCAGGGCAGTTTGTGCGTGGAAGGTTTTCCCTTTTTGGAAAGGAGCTTGTTATGACCCAGGCCGAACGCCGCCGATTTTTGCTGCAGACCCTGCTGGCCGAACTGCCGCCCCACCGGCGGCCTGCCGTGCCCGCCGATGCCGAAGGGCAGCGGCAGCTGCTGCGCGCCCTGATGAATGTGCGCCGCCCCGCCGCCATAGACGCCGGTTTTCTGCAAATTCAGAACGAATACCTTGCCCGGGAGCGGGATGCCCGCGGTGTGGTGGACGGCAGTGCCCTGCCCGCCTGCCCGCAGGACCCCCGCCTTGTGCTCTGGCAGGGCGACATCACCACCCTGAAGGTGGATGCCATCGTCAATGCGGCCAACAGCGGCATGTGCGACTGCTTTTCCCCTCTTCACAACTGCATTGACAACATCGTGCACAGCCAAAGCGGAATCCAGCTGCGCCTGTACTGTGCCGACCTGATGCAGCAGCAGGGCCACGAGGAGCCAACCGGGCAGGCCAAGCTCACCCCGGCGTTCAACCTGCCCAGCCGCTATGTGCTCCACACGGTGGGGCCGATCATTACCGGGCCGGTAACGGACGAGGACTGCCGCCTGCTGGCCTCCTGCTACCGGTCCTGCCTGCAGCTTGCGGCCGCACACCAGCTGGAAAGCATTGCTTTCTGCTGCATTTCCACCGGTGTCTTTTGTTTCCCGAACGAGCTTGCCGCCCGGATTGCCGTGCAGACCGTGCGGGATTTTCTGCAGACCGAAACCAGCATTCAACGGGTGATTTTTAATGTTTACAAAAATTTGGACAAAGCCATCTACACAAGACTTCTCGCCGGTTGAGCGGCTCCGGCAGGCCCTGGCAGACGCCGATGCCGTGATTCTTGGGGCCGGAGCGGGGCTTTCCACCTCGGCGGGGTTCACCTACACCGGCGAGCGCTTTGCGCGCTATTTCTACGATTTTGCATCAAAATACAGATTTTCCGATATGTATTCCGGCGGCTTTTACCCGTACCCGGCCCCGGAAGAGCACTGGGCCTACTGGAGCCGGTACATTTACATCAACCGTTATCTGGACGCCCCCAAGCCGGTGTACAGCCGCCTGTTCGGTCTGGTGCAGGACAAAGATTATTTTGTGCTCACCACCAACGTGGACCACTGCTTTCAGAAAGCGGGCTTTGACAAGCACCGCCTGTTCTACACCCAGGGCGACTACGGCCTGTTCCAGTGCAGTGCGCCATGCTGTGCCGAAACCTTTGACAACGAAGCGCTTGTGCGGCAGATGGTGCAGGCCCAGGGCTGGCGCATCAACACAGACGGCAGCCTGACCGAACCGGACGGCCCGCTGAAGATGCGCATTCCCACCGAACTGGTGCCCCGCTGCCCCCACTGCGGCCGGCCCCTGACCATGAACCTGCGGGCAGACGACCGCTTTGTGGAGGATGAGGGCTGGCACCGCGCCGCCGAGCGGTACAGTGCATTTCTGCGCCGCCATGCCGGGCAGAAACTGCTGTTTCTGGAGCTGGGGGTGGGCGGCAACACCCCGGCCATCATCAAATACCCGTTCTGGCGCATGACCGCCCAGAACCCGCAGGCCGTGTACGCCTGCCTGAACCGCTGCGAAGCCGCCGCCCCGGCAGAGATCCATGCCCGGAGCATCTGCCTCCGGCAGGACATCGGCACGGTGCTGCAGCAGCTCTGACCGTAAAACAGGACCCCCACCCCGGCTGCCCGGGATGAGGGTCCTGTTTTTGTTATTCTGCGGCTTCCGGCTGCTCTTTCTCCACAGCCTGATCCAGCCAGGAAACATCCGGCTTTGCGATCAGGCGGGCATTGTTGTAGGCCATGCCCAGCGTCAGGATGGTCTCACCCCGGTAGTAACCGTCGTTCCCGGTGCCCACCCGGCTGCACACCAGCGCACACTCCGGCTTCCGGTCCCGGTTGCTCATGTACAGCGGCAGCAGGAACTGGATCTTGCCGGTCTCCTTCCAGTACTGCGGCACAGCCAGCTTGTAATTGCGGGCTGCCAGCAGCCGCGCACGCTGAATGGCCTTGTCCACGTCATCGGCAATGTCGCTGATCAGGCCTTCCAGCTCTTCCTTGTCGCCGCTTTCCTTGACCTCCTGGTAATCTTTGGTGTACCTCGGCAGCCGCCCGCGCTCCACGCCGTCCTGCACGATGTGCCGGTCCCGCGTTTTGATCTCCAGCGAAGCATCAAACACCACGTCCTCCCGGTTGTGGAAGAAGCTGGCAATTTCCGGCAGCCACGCGCTCCTTTCAAACACATCGGCCAGCTTGTAGTCATTCTCGCTGTAGGCCTGCAGGTTTGTCAGCATGTTCCAGCGGCACTCGCCCAGCACCGGCAGCTGCTCCACGATCTCCTTCAGATCTGCCGCAATGATGATCTGCCGGAAAAAGCGGTCCAGCAGGCCGGAGTTGAAATACACCTTGCCGTGCACCCAGCGGGCGATCTTTTCGTTTTGGTCCAGATTGGGGTCTGCATCTTCCTGTTTCAGGCGGTAGTAGGTCATTTCCAGGTAGGACTTGAGGATGGATTTGTCGTAGTGGTCGCCGTTTTCCTCTTCATAGTCCCAGTTTTCGGGCATGGCCTTTTTGGCCAGCCCATTGTAAAAGGCGTTTACCTGCTCCCGCGAGTCAAACAGAAAATCCCCCGTGCGGAAGTACAGGTACGAAAACAACTCGTCCTGCAGTTCCTTCTGGGTCACGATGTACGCGCCGAACCACTCCTGCGGGGCCTGCTTGTTCTTGTTTGTGTACATTTTTACGTACAGCGGTTCTCCCTCCGGGGTCTGGCAGCCGGTCAGGGCAAAATAGCACATCTGCTGCTCTTCCACTACGCGGCTGGTTACAACCGCCAGCTCTCCGCTTTCCTGCGCCCGCACAAACTCCCCGCGCAGCAGCTCGGCACAGGCATCCGCCGACCACTCGCGTCCGGTCTTTTCACTCAGCACCTGCGCACTGCTCTGGTAATTGCCTGC
This sequence comes from Bacteroides sp. CAG:545, assembly GCA_963646665.1. GTDB lineage: Bacteria > Bacillota > Clostridia > Oscillospirales > Ruminococcaceae > Faecalibacterium. The sequence continues at coordinate 7,396 of CAVIXY010000005.1, read as the reverse complement.
CGAGGTAAAGTCGTCCAGCTTTTTTTCGGCAGCCCGCTGCTCCCGCTGGCCCACCAGCTCCTCCGCCGTGCCAATGGCAACACCGGTCCAGCCGTTGCGGGCATCCAGCGCTCTGGGCGTATCCCGCTTAAACATCTCATAGAGAAGCTCTCCGCTCTCCTGGTCGTACAGGCCGGTGCAGACCAAAAAGAACCGGATCTCCTCGCTGGTGTTCGGCACCAGCTCCGCCTTCTGGGTGCCCGGGTCCAGGCGGTAGCTCAGAATGCCGGTTTCTCTTTCCCGTTTTTCATCCCAGACCGCATTCACATACTGGTCCAGCTTCTCCGGGTCGATGTAATTCAGTCCGGTACGCCGCCCCAGCTCGGGGAGATACTCATTGAAGTTCTTCAGAAATCCAATGCGGCCAAATCCACTTTTTTCTCTTTTCATGTTGTTACGCTCCTTTTTCATTTTGATTGATGGTTTCTACTCATTTTTATTCATAAACAGCGCCGGATCACTCCGCGCTGTATACGCTGCCCATCGTCCAGGAATTGGTGGACGAATACTTTGCGTGGTTGCGCAGGTAGGTGACCCATGCGCCATAGCCGTTGCCGGCCGAGAGATGCACTCCGTCCGGGGCGGCCAGCATTTCCTTCAGGTTGCCCTCACCGTCTGCCAGGGTCTCCCACAAATCCAGATACACGCAGCCCTTGCTGGCGGCCAGCTGGGCCAGCTGCTCATTCACGCCCCGCAGCACATCCGAAGCAAGGCCCGGCTTTTCTGCCGCAGCTGAGGGCCGCACCGGCGGGATGGACTGCACATAGATCACACAGTCCTGCCCCAGTGCTTCCCGCAGCAGGTCCAGCATCTGGCTGTAGTAGGCCAGGAACCGGTCGGACGCGCCCAGCGTGGTCAGGGTGTTGGTGCCCAGCAGGATATACAGTTTTTTGGGCTGGGCCGCCGTCAGCACATCCAGCGCCACCTCCTGCCCGCGGGTGGAACTTTTTACGGCGGTGCGGTTCACAATAGCATCCGGCCCTACGCCGGTGTAGCCGCAGATCAGTGCCCCGCCCAGGTTGATCTGGTAATCCGAGAAGCCCACCGTCAGGCTGTCGCCCAGAAACGCCGCATCGGAAAAGTAATTCAGGTCCACCTGGCCGCAGCTGGGCTGACGGATCACACTGGCGTCATAGGCTTTTACGGTATAGGCCCCGGCACTCTGGCGCGCCGGGCCGAAGGTTTCCAGCGCTGCAGCCTGGGTGCCGCCCGTGCTGTCGGCCCCGGCGGTGCTGTCCGCTTCGCCCTGCATGGGCAGCGGGGCCAGAATGTTCTGCGCAATGCCGCTGGCATTGACCTCCGGCTGCGGGTCGGCCCCGGCAGCCCCGTGCTCCAGAATAACGGTAACGGCGTAAGACACCACCAGGATGGCAAGGATGACGCCCAGCAGGCGCAGCTTGCCCCCCACCCCGCCGGAGCGGCGGCGCGGTGCCGAGTGATATTCGTGCGAAATGCCCATGGTTTTTGTTCCAACTTTCTGATTTTATCGCAGCCGGGCGCGGTTCCGGCCCGGACGGTTTGCGTGTGATACCATTCTATCACAATTTTTTTGCCTGTGCAACCAATTGGGTCTTGCATACAACAGGCAAAATCGTTACAATAGAGATGGTGCAATTTTGCGCATTTTACAACAAGCCAATGCACATGCTGCATCATTTTTTGTAAGACTTGCAAATCTGCTTTTGTTTGCCGTTCCGGTTCGTGTGCTGTGCAGGGCCGCGAGCCATTTCCAAGCAAAGCGGTGCGGACGGCAGGGGTGCAGGGATACAGAAGGTAAAAAAGGAACTGATAAAAAGGAGGTTCTCATGGCCAAAAACGTCATCATTGGTCAGAGCGGCGGCCCCACTGCCGTGATCAATTCCAGCCTGGCAGGTGTATACAAAGCCGCCTGCAGCCTGGGTGCCGACAAAGTGTACGGCATGAAGTACGGCATTGAAGGGCTGCTGAAAGAAGAGCTGATCGAGCTGAACGTGCTGCTGGACGACCGCATGAGCATTGAGCTGCTCAAGCGCACCCCGTCCAGCTATCTGGGCAGCTGCCGCTTCAAGCTGCCGGATCCGGACACTGACTCGACCCCGTTCGTCAAGCTGTTTACCCTGTTTGACAAGTACGACATCTGCGCGGTGTTCTATATTGGCGGCAACGACTCCATGGACACCATTGCCAAGCTCAGTCGCTACGGCGACCGCGTGGGCAGCCCGGTGCGGTTCATCGGCGTGCCCAAAACCATCGACAACGACCTGTGCCTGACCGACCACACCCCCGGCTACGGCTCGGCGGCCAAGTACATTGCCACCATTTTAAAGGAAGTCATCCGCGATTCTTCCGTGTACGACATCCGCAGTGTGACGGTGGCCGAGATCATGGGCCGCCACGCAGGGTGGCTTGCCGGTGCAGCCTGCCTGGCCGGCGGAGACGACTGCGAAGGCCCCGACCTGATCCTGCTGCCGGAAGTGCCCTTTGACCAGGACAAGTTCCTGGCCAGGGTGGATGCCCTGCAGCGGGTCAAGCCCAATGTAATCATTGCGGCCAGCGAGGGCGTGAAAACTGCCGATGGCACCTACCTGTGCGATCTGGTTTCCACTGCCGGCCAGCTGGATGCCTTTGGCCACAAGGCCGTGCTCAGCGGCACCAGCCGGTACCTCTCTGAGCTGATCCACGAAAAGCTGAACTGCAAGAGCCGCGCCATTGAGTTTTCCACCCTGCAGCGCTGCGCCAGCCATCTGGCCAGCCGCACGGATGTGAACGAGGCCTACGCCGTGGGCGGTGCCGCCGCAGCCGCTGCCTTTGCGGGCGAGAGCGGCCGCATGATCGCGCTGGAGCGCATTTCCAGCTATCCCTACCAGTGCATTGCCAAATCAGTGGATGTGCAGCAGGTGGCCAACTTGGAAAAGAAGGTGCCGCTGGACTGGATCGCCCCGGACGGAATGCAGGTGACGGAAGCCTTTGAGGAATACGCCCGCCCGCTGATCCTGGACGAAGTGACCCCCGTGTACGTCAACGGCACGCCGCGCCACATCCGCCTGTAATCTTCCCCCTTTCCCGCGTCTGTTTTCGTGCACCTGCACGTTTGATAAAAGCCGAAACAGAAAAAAACAAAAAAGGAGAAATCATCATGGGTAAAAATGCAATCGTTGGTCAGTCTGGCGGTCCTACTTCCGTCATCAATGCAAGTCTGGCAGGCGTGTTTGAAAGCTGCAAGAGCCGCGGCGCAGACATCGTTTACGGCATGTGCAACGGCGTTGCCGGCCTGCTGGAGGAGCGCGTGGTGGACCTTTCCACCGTGCTGACGGACGACCTGGACATTGAGCTGCTCAAGCGCACGCCGTCCAGCTTTCTGGGCAGCTGCCGCTACAAGCTGCCGGACTGGCACGAGGACGAAGCCGTGTACAAAAAGCTGTTTGCCATTCTGGAAAAGCTGGACATCGGCTACTTCTTCTACATTGGCGGCAACGACTCCATGGACACCATTGGCAAGCTGGCCGAGTACGGCGAGCGCATCCAGAGCGACATCCGCTTTATGGGCGTGCCCAAGACCATCGACAATGACCTGATGGTCACCGACCACACCCCCGGTTACGGCTCTGCGGCCAAGTACATCGGCGTGGTGATGAAGGAGATCATCCGTGACGCCACCGTGTACGGCACCAAGTATGTGACCGTGGTGGAGATCATGGGCCGCAACGCCGGCTGGCTGACTGCCGCCGCCGCCCTGGCCAAGAGCGATGACTGCGAGGGCGTGGACATGATCTGCCTGCCCGAAGTGCCTTTCAACGTGGACCACTTCATTGAGAAGGTGCGCGTGATGCAGGAGAAGAAGCCCAGCATCGTGATTGCCGTGTCCGAAGGCGTCAAGCTGGAGGATGGCCGCTACGTCTGCGAACTGGCCGATGATGTGCACGCAGTGGACGCCTTCGGCCACAAGGCCCTGACCGGTACGGCCCGCTACCTGGCCAATGTGGTGGCCCGCAACCTGGACACCAAAACCCGCTGCATCGAGCTTTCCACCCTGCAGCGCTGCGCCGGCCACCTGACCAGCCGCACCGACATCACCGAGGCTTACCAGGTGGGCGGTGCCGCCGCCAAGGCTGCCTTTGAGGGTGTGACCGGCCAGATGGTGGCCCTGAAGCGCATCTCCAACAGCCCGTACCAGTGCACCACCGAGCTGCACCCCATCAGCGAAGTGGCCAACCTGGAAAAGAAGGTGCCGCTGAGCTGGATGAACGAAAACCATACCCAGATGACCGAGGACTTCCTCGAGTATGCCCGCCCGCTGATTCAGGCAGAGCTGACCCCGCTGTACATTGCCGGTCTGCCCCACCACATCTACATGAAGAATCAGAAGTAACGGCAGAGCGCTCCCGACAGGTTCTTTCCCCTTTTGCTCCATGATCCGGAACGGCTTGACGTTCTGCACAAAGTGCCCTGCACGGAAAACCCGTGCAGGGCACTTTTGTCTGCTGATTTTGTTTTGGGGCAGCGGCTTATACGCCGCAGAAGGTAATGCCGCCCAAAGCACGGCGCGGTGACCACAAGTCATATGCAAACACCTTGCACATCTGATTCTTCTGGATCGTGACTGATGTGTCGTTGTTTGTCAGCCGCGAATCATCCCACGGGGTCGTGTCGTTCGCACATTCTGCCTTGCGGTCCGCTTCCGTGCTCACACCGTCCAGGGTGCACAGCCACAAATCATATTTCCCTTCCTCCGAGCTGGTCGAATTGCAGGTCTCGGTTACCTGAATGACCGTTCCCGCCGGGACGTAAACGATGAGATGATCTTTTCCCACACGTTCCACCGACTGCACGGCATTGGAAAGGGTGTAGCTGTCCTGCCGTGTTGTGTGCATCGTGTACATATCTTCCTCAATGGGCTCGATGGTTCCATCTGCATAAACATGCTGCGCGTCATAATCGCTCGTTACATGAAGCTTTTTCCCGCCGACCTGATAAGTCACGGTCGTCTTGGTCGTTTCCTTGCTCACACTGCCATCCGAAAAGCCATCCGTTGTCCAGTTCTCTGTCTCAGTATAGCTCTTTTCCGGCTCCACAGTCGGCTTCTGCTCCGCAGAGGAAGCCGGTGTTTCCTCCTGCGGCTTGCTGGATGCAGACGATGCCGGCTGCTCTTCCTGCCCGGCTTCGTCCGGTTTGGAATCGGCCGGTTCTTCCGGTTCGGTGAAAGCATCCTCTTCCGCCGGGGTCTGCCCGGCGTCCGTATCCGCAGGCGTTTCCACGCCGTTTTCCTCGTTTTTCAGCACCTCGTCCAGCGTATCCCGGGCATTGCTCACATCCTCGCCCAGCTGCTCCAGCTTGTCGTAATCGGTCAGAGCCTTGTCCCGCTGCTGCAGCCGGATACAGCTTTCCACGTGCTGGTACAGCACCTTGATGGTCAGGGCCGTAATGGTGGCCGCTGCAATTTTTTCTGCGGTGCCCACATCGCCCCGTTCCAGAAGGGCCAGTGCCTTGCTGTAATCCGATTCCACGCTCACCGGTTCGTCCAGCGTTTCGTTGATCTCTGCGCGCCCGACATAGGCCTGCGCCTGCGTGTAGGGCAGGTCGTCCGCCTTTTCAATCACGGTGGTGTAATCGTCCTTGGCTTCCTCATACTTGCCCAACGCCTCATAGGCCTGCGCACGCCCCAGGTAAGCCTGGATGTCGTCCGGGTTCAGCCGGATGGCCTCGGTAAAGGCGGCAATGGCCTCAGTATAATTCATTTCGGTCAGGTACTTCCGACCCAGTTCCAGCTGGTCGATCGTTTTCTGTGCACCGGTGGAACATGCCGTAAAGAGCATGGCCGCCAGCAGAAGCAGCGCCGTCAGCCGCAGTGCTGCCTTTTTAGTTGTTTCCGCAAACATGAATGCTTCCTCCTTTTTCTCCCATGCTACCCCGCACTGCCCCTGCTGTCAAGCAGTTTTGCAATTTCGGGCAGGGTGCACAATCCGGCACCGGGTTCCTGCCGCATTTTCCACACAAAAAAGCACAGAGCCTTCTCCCGGTTTGCGGGGAGCTGCTCTGTGCTTTTGGTTTTGCCGTTATACGGTTGCTTCGATCCGGGGTGCGCCGCCTGCAATCTCTTCTGCCGTCAGAGGCTTTGCCTCGGCGGGGGTGTTCAGGCGTTCCTTGGCCACGGCCAGCATCAGCTTGATGCGGTTTTCCTGGTTGACCTTGGTGGCGCTGGGGTCGTAGTCGATGGGGGTGATATTGGCGCTGGGGTACAGCGCGCGGATCTTGTTCACCATGCCCTTGCCCACGATGTGGTTGGGCAGGCAGCCGAAGGGCTGGGCACACACAATGTTGCCGTAGCCGCCCTGCACCAGCTCGATCATCTCGGCGGTCAGCAGCCAGCCCTCGCCCATCTTGGCACCCAGAGAGATAATGCCCTTGGGCTTTTCCACCAGCTCCTTGAAGGGGCCGGGGGCGTAGAACCCGGCGTCGGCCTCGGCCTTGAGCATGGCCCGCTCAATGCCGTCCAGCCAGTTGAGGAACTGGTCGGTGCCGATCTTCACGGCCAGCTTGCCGCCGTACAGGATGTGATCCTCGCCCATGTTGAAGGCACAGTACTGCACAAAGCCCATCAGACCGGGGAAGTTCACTTCGCAATCCTGGCTTTCCAGGAATTTCTGCAGGTCGTTGTTGCCCAAGGGGCTGTACTTGACGTAGATCTCACCGACCACGCCCACCTTGACCTTGGGCACCCGGGTAACCGGGATGGACGCAAAGTCCTGCGCGATGAACGGGAAGGTGTGCTTCATCTCCTTGGCAGTGTAGCCCTTGCCGGCCAGCAGTACCCGGCCCAGGCGCTCCACCCACTGGTCCACCATCTTATCGGCAGCGCCCTTTTCGTTTTCATAGGGGGCCACCTGGTTGCGCAGGGCACACAGCATATCGCCGTAGAAGATGCAGGCCAGGGCACGGCGGGCCAGCGGCAGGGTCATCTGGAAGCCGCTGTCCTTTTCCAGGCCCGAGAAGTTCAGGCTTGCCACCGGGATCTGCGGGTAACCGGCCTTGACCAGTGCCTTACGCAGCAGGTGGATGTAGTTGGAAGCACGGCAGCCGCCGCCGGTCTGGGTGATCAGCAGAGCGGTGTGCTCCAGATCGTACTTGCCGCTGTTCAGCGCGTCCAGGAACTGGCCGATGACCAGCAGAGCCGGGTAGCAGGTGTCGTTGTGCACATACTTCAGGCCCAGCTGCGCCACGGCACTGCCGCAGTTGCCCAGAATTTCGCACTTGTAGCCGTCATAGCGCAGGGCGTATTCCAGCAGGCGGAACTGGGTAATGGCCATATTGGGGATGAGAATCGTATGGGTCTTCTTCATCTCCGGGGTAAATTTGGGATAATTGTATTCCATAGGTTCCT
>CAVIXY010000004.1:0-41730 GCA_963646665.1 Bacteroides sp. CAG:545 | reverse complement strand
ATTTACCCTGCACGGGGCTCTTTTTGTGCATGTCTACTATTTCTGGGGCGGTTCAGTTTTGGCACGCATCCGGGGCGGTTTGTCATTCATTTCTATCTGTCAGAACAAAAGTCAGCTCCGCTGTAGCGGCACACTTGCCCTCCACATAGGCGGACGCTTTGCCAATGCCCACCGGGCCGCGCTGTTCCACCAGCTCACAGTGCAGGGTAAGCACATCGCCGGGTGTGACCTGTTTGCGGAAGCGGGCATTTTTGATGCCGCCGAAGAGGGCCAGCTTACCCTTGTTTTCGGGCAGGCTCAGTGCGGCTACGGCTCCGGTCTGGGCCAGTGCTTCGAGGATGAGCACACCAGGCATCACCGGCTGGCCGGGAAAGTGCCCGTTAAAAAATTCCTCATTGCGGGAAACGCACTTGCGGCCGATGGCCCACTGGCCCGGCTCGTAGTCCAGAATACGGTCCACCAGGGCAAAGGGGTAGCGGTGCGGCAGAATGGCTGCGATCTGCTCACTGTTCAGGGCATTTGCGTGCTCGCGCACGGTGCGCGGTTCTGCCATGGGTCAGCCCTCCCATCTGCGCAGAGCGATGCAGGCATTGTGCCCGCCAAAGCCAAGGCTGTTGCTCAGGGCGTAGGTCATGGCCTGCGGGCGGCCTGTGTTCGGCACATAGTCCAGATCGCATTCCGGGTCCGGCTGTTCGTAGTGGATGGTGGGCGGGGCGAACTGATCCCGCAGGGCCAGCGCGGTAAAGACGGCCTCGATGCCGCCCGCACCGCCCAGCAGGTGGCCGGTCATGCTCTTGGTGCTCACGACCGTCAGCTGCTTTGCGTGTTCCCCGAACACGGCGTGAATGGCAGCCGTCTCACAGGCATCGTTCATGTGGGTGCCGGTGCCGTGGGCGTTGATGTGGTCCACCTGTTCCGGTGCGATGCCGGCATCGGCCAGCGTCAGCTTCATGCAGTCAATGGCACCTGCACCGCCGGGGGCCGGAGCCGTAAAGTGGTAGGCATCGCAGTTGGCACCATAGCCCACCACCTCGGCGTAGATGTGGGCACCCCGGGCTTTGGCATGTTCCAGTTCTTCCAACACCAGCACACCGCTGCCTTCGCCCATCACAAAGCCGCCGCGCCGGGCATCAAAAGGCAGGCTGGCGGCATCCGGATCGGCGGCGGTGGAAAGGGCTTTCATGCTGGTAAAGCCGCCGATGCCCAGGGGGCTGATGCAGCTTTCGGCACCGCCGCAGACCATGACCGGCTCGTAACCATCGCGGATGCGGTGGAAGGCATCGCCCACGGCGTTGGTGCCGCCTGCGCAGGCTGTGACCGGGCAGGTGCACATGCCTTTCAGTCCAAAGTGGATGGCCACCTGGGCCGCCGCCATGTTGGCAATGGACATGGGCACAAAGTAGGGGCTGACCTTTTCCATGCCCTTCTCTTCGCCGCGGCTGTGCTGCTCCTCGATGGTGGGCAGGCCGCCGATGCCGCTGGAAAGAATGACGCCGATGAGGCTGCCTTCCGCTTCGGGGTCAAGCCGGGAGTCGGCAATGGCTTCTTTTGCGGCGGCCAATGCCAGCAGGGTGAAGCGGGCCATCTTGCGGGCTTCCTTTTTGTCCACAACGGACTCCGGATCGAAGTTTTTCACTTCGCCTGCCAGTCTGCACTTGAAACCGGTGGTATCAAATTGGGTAATGGGGCCAATGCCGCATTTGCCCGCCTTTGCAGCGGCCCAGCTGTCGGCCACGGTATTGCCCAGCGGGTTCACCGTGCCAAGGCCGGTGATCACGACTCTGCGTTTTTCCATGAGAAATTTCTCCTTTTTACATTGCCATGCCGCCGTCTGCACAGAGCACCTGCCCGGTGAGATAGCTGCTTTGTTCTGCGGCAAAGAACGCCACGGCATTTGCCACGTCCTCCGGCTGACCTGCACGGCCCGCCGGGATGCCCTTTGTCATTTCGGCGCGGACGGTTTCCGGCAGGGCGGCGGTCATATCGGTTTCAATAAAGCCGGGAGCGACGGCGTTCACCGTGATGTTCCGGCCTGCCAGCTCCCGCGCCAGACTTTTGGTCAGGCCGATCAGGCCCGCCTTGCTGGCGGCATAGTTGGTCTGGCCGGCATTGCCCCGCAGGGCCACCACACTGCTCAGATTGATGATGCGGCCCCAGCGCTGGCGAACCATGCGGCGGGCGGCTTCCTTACAGCAGAGGAACGCGCCTTTCAGGTTTGCGTTCAGCACGGCGTCAAAATCTGCTTCGGTCATGCGCAGAAGCAGGTTGTCCCGGGTAATGCCTGCGTTGTTTACAAGAATATCCACCCGGCCAAAGGCATTTACAGCTTCCTCAAAAAGCTGCTTGCAGCCCTCGGCGGTGGAAACATCGGCCTGCACCGTTACGGCGTCTGCACCTTCGGCTTTGCACAGCGCCACGGTTTCGGCGGCAGCGGCTTCGCCGTGGCAGTAGTTGACCACTACATTGCAGCCCTGCCTTGCCAGAGCCACGCACACGGCCCGGCCAATGCCCCGGCTCCCGCCGGTGACAACAGCGGTGCGGATGATTTTTTCTTCGCTCATTGTTCTTCCTTCCATGCGGTCAGCACGATGTCCAGTTCTGCCGGGGTTTCCACGGCGGCGCAGGTTACACCGGGCAGGGTCTTTTTTACAAAGCCGGACAGGGCACTGCCCGGGCCGACTTCCAGAATGTGATCCACGCCCAGTTCGCCCAGACGGCGCAGGGTATCTTCCATGTAAACGCTGCTCTGCACCTGCTTCACCAGCAGTGCGGGAATGCTGTCCGTCTCGGTCTTTTCGCGGCCCAGGCAGTTGAACAGCACCGGCACGCGCATTTCACCGAACGATTCCGTTTCAAACCGCTTGGCAAGGGCATCCCCGGCGGGAGCCATGAGGCGGGTGTGGAACGGCCCGCTGACCTTGAGCGGGATGCAGCGGCGTGCACCGGCTTCCTTGGCAAGGGCGGCGGCTTTGTCCACAGCAGCCTTTTCGCCGCCGATGACCAGCTGGCCCGGGCAGTTGTAGTTGCAGATCTGCACGCAGCCCAGGCCCGAAGCTTCTTCGCAGCAGGCGGCAAGGGTGTTACGGTCAAGGTTCAGCACGGCGGTCATGCCGCAGGCAATGCCCTTGGCTGCATCCGCCATGGCCTTGCCCCGGTAGGCGGCCAGTTCAATGGCCTGCTTGACTGTGAACACCCCGGCGGCTTCCAGCGCAGAGTATTCGCCCAGCGAAAGTCCGGCCACATAGTCGGGCTTCAGCCCCTTTTCGGCCAGCACGGCGGTCACGCCGCAGGCAAAGGCCACCATGCAGGGCTGGGTATATTCGGTCTGATTCAGAACGCCGTCCGGGTCGGCAAAACAGACGCGGTGCAGGTCAAAATCTAACACAGCACTGTCGAATGCCGCCCGGAAGGCGGGAGATTCTTCGTAAAATTCTCGGCCCATGCCGGGGTGCTGGGCACCCTGGCCGGCGTATAAAACGGCAAGGTTCATCGGTTTTGCCTCCATTCGGTCACAAGTTCGTCCATCAGTTCCTGGACGGTGTACATCCGGCTCAGCCTGCCCACATTGGCCCCGCAGAAGAACAGGCCTTCTTCTACATTGCCTTTTACGGCTTCAATGAGGGCATGGGTGATGCAGTAGGGAACCCTGGCGGGGTCACAGGCTTTCAGGCAGCGGGCGCAGTGCTGCGGAGGGAAGCGTCTGCCCTCTGCCATTGCCTGCACCAGCGGCGTGTTCAGTGCCCGGCCCGGCATTCCCACCGGGCTGTGGATGATGCGCACATCTTCGGGTTTGGCGCTCAGCAGAACATCCTTATAACCCTGCGATGCATCGCACTCGTAGGTGGGGATAAAGCGGGTGGCAAGCTGTACGCCTGCCGCCCCCAGTTTGGTAAAGTGGGCCATGTCGGCCCCGGTGTACACGCCGCCCGCCACAAAGACAGGGATGGCATGGCCGAACTGTGCTTCATAGGGCTTTACTTCGGCCAGAACCTCGGGCAGAATTTCATCAAGGGGCTGGCAGTTCCCGGCCAGCAGGTCGTTTTCGGCAAAGCCGAGGTGTCCGCCCGCCTTGCAGCCCTCAATCACCACAAAATCGGCGGTGCGGCCAAACGCCTTGGCCCAGCGGCGCAGGATGAGCTTTGCCGCCCGGCCGCTGGAAACGATGGGCGCAATGGCAACGTCCAGCGTGTTCACAAGGCCGGGCAGCTCCAATGGAAGCCCTGCGCCGGACACCACAGCATCCACGCCCGCTTCCACAGCGGTGCGGATGGCGGCGGCATAGTCCTGCGTGGCCACCATGGCATTGATAGCCACCATGCCGGCACCCCGGGCAATCTGCTTTGCCTTTTGAATTTCAGCGGTCAGGGCGTGGTGGTTGGCACGCACCGGGTCGCGGGCAAAATCCGGCTCCCGGTAGCCTGCATCGGCGGTGGAGATACACCCCATGCCGCCGCAGGCGGCCACGGCACCGGCCAGCCCGCCCAGCGAAACGCCCACGCCCATGCCGCCCTGTAAAATGGGCACGGACAGGCCCTTTTTGCCGAGGGTCAGCATTCCTGGGCCAGCGCGGCAATGCGCTGCCTCCCGCTTTCGTACAGGTCGACTAAGATGTCGGCCACGGGGCGCACCTCGTGGAGCATCCCGGCCACCTGACCGGCCATCAGGCTGCCGGTGATGGTGTCGCCCTCGAACACGGCCCGGCGCAGACTGCCGAGGGTATATTTTTCCAGTTCCATTTTGTCGGCCCCGGCCTTTTCCTGCCGGACATACTCGCGGCTCATGCGGTTTTTCAGCACCCGCACCGGGGAGCCGCCAATGCGGCCGGTGACGATGGTGTCGCTGTCCTTGGCCTTGAGCAGGGCGGCTTTGTAGTTGGCATGGATGGGGCACTCCTCGCTTACCAGCAGGCAGGTGCCCACCTGTACGCCGCAGGCACCCAGTGCCAGCGCGGCGGCCAGCTGACGGCCATCGGCAATGCCGCCCGCCGCAATGACGGGCACATGCACGGCATCCACCACCTGCGGCACAAGCGCCATGGTGGCCATTTCGCCCACATGGCCGCCGCTCTCGGTGCCCTCGGCGATGACGGCGTCAATGCCCAATGGCTCCAGGTGCTTTGCCAGCACGGCGGCAGCCACTACGGGGATCACCTTGATGCCGGCGGCTTTCCACATGGGCACATATTTGCCCGGGTTGCCTGCGCCGGTGGTGACCACCTGCACGCCTTCTTCCACCACAATCTGTGCAAACGCATCCGCCTGCGGATGCATGAGCATGATGTTCACGCCAAAGGGCTTATCCGTCAGCTGCTTGCAGCGGCGGATGTTCTCGCGCAGGGTGTCGGCGTTCATGCCGCCGGCCCCGATGATGCCCAGGGCACCTGCGTTGGAGCAGGCGGCGGCGAACTCGCCGGTGGCAATGTTTGCCATGCCGCCCTGAATGATGGGGTATTTTGTACCTAAAATCTCGTTCAGTAATTTCATAGATTTATCCTATCGGCAAACGCCCTCGCCCTCTCCGTCTGCTCCCGCTGGTCGCATCCACCTCTCCCAAAGTGAGAGGCTTTGGCAGTCCACGCAAAGTTTATGGTTTTGCCAAGGGCTCTCCCCTTGGGAGAGCTGTCGAGCGGTGCGAGACTGAGAGGGCGAGCACGTTTTCCCAAAGATGATTTTTACTCTTTATATTGAAAAATTGTTCCGCCCCAGGTCAGCCCGCCGCCAAAGCCGATGCAGGCCAGCGGCTGGCCGGGTTTCAGCAGCCCGTTCTCGGTCAGCTCGTTCAGAGCCACCGGGATGCTGGCGGCGCTGGTGTTGCCGTGGCGGTCCATGTTCTTGTAGAATTTTGCCGGGTCGACCTGCAGCGCCCTGACACAGTGGTCGATGATGCGGCTGTTGGCCTGATGGCAGACTACCCACGCGAGATCCGCAAGGGTCAGGTGCGCTTCGTCCAGCACGGTATGCAGGCACTTGGGCAGGGCATCTACCGCAAAGCGGAACACGGCTTTGCCGTCCATGGTGATGGGGGCGGAACCTGTGCGGTTCGGCCCGCCCGCATGGAGCACATCACTGCCCCGTGCGCCCAGCGTGAGCGCAAAGGGAGTATCGGCCAGCCGGAAAATGGCCGCACCGGCTCCATCCCCGAACAACACGCAGGTGGTGCGGTCAGCGGGGTCCATCAGACGGGAAAGGGCTTCGCACCCAATAACAAGGGCGTATTGCCCGCCCAGGGTCGTCAGCAGGCCCCGCGCCACGCCCATGCCGTACAAAAAGCCGGAACAGGCTGCATTGATGTCCAGTGCGGGCCGGTTTTCCGGCAGGCCCAGTGCCGCCTGCACCTGGCAGGCCACACTGGGGGTGGCGTCCGGTGCAGACAGGGTGGCGCACACGCAGCAGGCAATGTCCGCCGGGGCAAGGCCGCTGCGCTGCAGTGCCTGCTTTGCGGCGGCAATGGCCAGCGTGGCGGCAGATTCGCCTTCCGTGCACCAATGCCGGGTGCGGATGCCGGTGCGGCTGGTGATCCAGGCGTCACTGGTGTCCACCATGCGGCTTAGGTCCTCGTTGGTGACCGTCCGGCCGGGCAGTGCGCCGCCGGTGGCGAGTAACTGTAACCCACTCATGCGTTCCTCGTTTCTCCGATCTGACGGTATTTTTTGTAGCGCTGGTCGGCCAGCTGGCGGCCATTCATGCGGCACAGCTCTTTCAGGTGCGCCCGCAAGGCGGCGTCCAGCTGCTCGAACAGGGCAGCGTGCCCGCGCTGGGCACCGCCCACCGGTTCCGGAATCACTTCTTCCACAATGCCGTCATGGTACAGGTCCTGCGCCGTCAGCTTCATCAGCTCACAGGCTTCGCCGCTGCGGGAAGAGTCCTTCCACAGAATGCTGGCAAAGCCCTCGGGGCTGAGCACGGAATAGACTGCATTTTCCAGCATGAGGATGCGGTTTGCCACGCCCAGTGCCAGTGCACCGCCGGAAGAACCTTCGCCGGTGACGACCGCAATGACCGGCACGGTCAGGCCGCTCATCTCCATCAGGTTCCGGGCAATGGCCTCGCCCTGGCCCCGCTCTTCGGCATCCTTGCCGGGGTAAGCGCCCGGCGTGTCGATGAAGGTGATGATGGGGCGGCCAAACTTTTCGGCCTGCTTCATCAGGCGCAGGGCCTTGCGGTAGCCTTCCGGCCCGGGCATTCCAAAGTTGCAGGCCAGATTTTCTTCCAGCGTGGAACCTTTGCGGTGGCCAATGACGGTTACCGGCATCCCGTGGAACCGTGCCACGCCGCCCAGAATGGCGGCATCTTCCTTACACTGGCGGTCGCCGCGCTGCTCAAAGAAATCGGTGAACAGCGCGGAAATGATTTCGTCAATGTGGGGGCGCTCCGGGTGCCGGGCCAGAAAGACCCGGTCCTCGGCGGTCAGCGGGCCGCAGGAGCGCAGGATCTCGTCCTCTTCCACGGCCAGCTCGGCCAGTTCGGATGCGTGGGCCGTGAGAGCATCCATATCGCCATTGCCCTTCAGCGCGGCGATCTGGGCGTCCAGCGGAGCCAGCTGCTCCAGAATTTCCTTGATCATGCGTGTTTTCCTCCTGCATGAAGCTGCAAAATCTGGATCAGCGTATCCCGCAGCTGGCTGCGGGGCACCACCTGATCCACAAAGCCGTGTTCCATCTGGAATTCACTGCGCTGGAACCCGGCGGGCAGTTTTTCGCCGATGGTCTGCTCAATGACCCGCGGCCCGGCAAAGCCGATCAGTGCCCCCGGCTCGGCCAGCATGATGTCGCCCAGACTGGCAAAACTGGCGGTGACGCCGCCGGTGGTGGGGTGGGTGAGCACACTGACGTACAGCCCGCCCTTGGCCGAAAAGCGCTGGATGGCAGCAGATGTTTTTGCCATCTGCATCAGGCTGAAAATGCCTTCCTGCATCCGGGCACCGCCGCTGGCCGAAAAGATGATCAGAGGCAGGCGCTTTGCGGCGGCGTACTCCACCGCGCGGGTGATCTTTTCGCCCACGGCGGTGCTCATGCTGCCCATGAAAAACCGGCTGTCCAGCACGGCGGCCACGCAGGCTGTGCCGCCAATGCGGCCCGTGGCAGTCACAGCGGCTTCGCGCAGGCCGGTTTTGTTCTGAGCAGCGGAAAGCTTTTCCGCGTAACCGGGAAAGTCCAGTACATCCTGCGGGGGAAGCTCCGCATCCAGCTCCCGGAAGCTGCCGTGGTCCAGCACCAGGCTGAGCCGGTAATAGCCGCCAATGGGCATGTGATAGCCGCAGTTGGGGCAGACATAAAGGCTTTTGATCCACAGGGTGCGGGCCGCGCGGCGGCCGCACTGTTTGCACTCCACAAACTGCGGTGTGTGCCAGACGGCACCGGCATCCCGCTTGGCCTTCAGCTGGAAGGTGCGCTCCCGCATTCGGCCGGGGAGCAGATCTCGGATATCGTTCATGGCCGTGCGCCTCAGACGTGTGCGGTGATGTAGTTGTAGATGTCGCCCACGGTCTTGAGGTTTGCCAGCTCCTCATCCGGGATGGACACGCCGCAGGCATCTTCCAGCGCCATGTTCAGTTCCACGGCATCCAGGCTGTCGGCTTCCAGGTCCTCGGTCAGGCTGGCTTCCATGGTTACCTTGTCGGCATCGCAGTTCAGGGTATCGACAACGATCTTTTTCATTTCTTCAAACGTCATGGCAGGGATCTCCTTTGTTTTTTTTTTGATTATCTAAATCTTTTGAAGTTTCTTGCGAACACGACCATTATAGCGGAACCGTTGGATAAGTCAAGAAAAATAGTTAGAATATTTTATCTTTTACAATTCTGACACAGTTTCCTTCCATTTATATAGGGCAGGGGGCAGCGGGCCGGCTGCGCAGAAAGCCCCTTTTCGGAACGGGAAAAGCGTGGTAGAATAAAAGCGGTAAAAAAGATACGCAGAAAAGTTTTTCTTGAAATGGAGTGCATATGGCAGTACGAAAAGTATATCTCTCTCTGGCGGCCTACCCCTATGCAAGAGAGATCTCGGTGACCTTCCCGTGGTCCAACAAGTCCAAACAGCAGAATGTGCAGGCGGTGCTGGACAGCTTTCACGATGTGTACCCGGATGTTTCCGCGCTGGAGGTCAGCCTGGCGGCATCCCGGCCGGAGGGCATTCATGCGGCGGCCATGAAGCTGCCGCTGCATCTGGACGCAATGGAGCAGGACGTGCCGGTGGGCATTGTGTACGAGGCTTCCAAAGTGTTTGAAAACGGCGGCCCCTATGTGGACCTGCTGCAGTGCTCCCGCCAGAAAGTGCAGAAGGACCCACGGCTTCAGCAGAGCGGAAAATGCATCCGCTACTGCCTGCAGGGCACAGAGTTTTCCATGGAGCCGCACCCTTATGCATTTTTCAACTGGCTGTACGGCTGTGCCCTGCGCCAGAACCCGGAAAAGACGGACGACATCCTGAAATACAGGGCATTTTCCGATCTGGACCTGGGCAGCACCAAAAAGGACCGGAACAGCCCGGCCCGGGCGGCTGCCGTGTATGCAGGTCTGGCAGCTGCCGGAAAGCTGGACTGCCTGGACTCTTACGAGGCCTTTGTGGCCGAAACCTGTACTGAGCCTGCAGCGCCTGCCCCGCAGGAAGAACCGGAGCCGCTGCCGGAACCGGCTGCCCTGCCGCCGGAATCCCAGAGCGCAGAGCCGGAAATGCCCGCTGCGGAGCCGCTGACGGAAGAAGGTTCTGCGGCCCCGGCAGAACCGGCAGAACCCGCAGAGCCTGCTGCCCCAGAGGAGGAAGCGCCTGCGGCGGAACCGGTGACTCAGCAGCCAGCAGCGGACGGGGGAGATGTGCCCACGATCGAACAGATGAAGGAGATCAGCTATGCGCCCAAGCTGAAAAACATGCTGATCTCCATGGCAAAAAATGCGGGCTGCTCGGCCAAAACGGCGGCGGGCATCATAAAGCTCGGGCGCGGCCTGCTGCTGACGAGTTATCAGAAAGCGCTGGACGAAAACACCCTGACCATCAACCCGGAAAAGAACAAGATTACCTTTGCGCTGGAAAACCCGGAAACAGGTTTCCGCACCACCGGTCAGCTCACCCGCTGTCCGGTGTTCGTGCA
Source organism: Bacteroides sp. CAG:545 (assembly GCA_963646665.1). GTDB lineage: Bacteria > Bacillota > Clostridia > Oscillospirales > Ruminococcaceae > Faecalibacterium. The sequence continues at coordinate 31,645 of CAVIXY010000004.1, read as the reverse complement.
CGGGTGGAAGCTCAATTATCAGCCCTGCGGGCCGGCTGCCGTACCGGAAGAGCCGGAACCGCCCGCAGAGCCGGTATATCCCACGGCGGAAGAGTACCTGCGCAGCCACGGCTACACCATTACGCAGCAGGTGCTGGAAGAAGATCTGCCGCCGCTGGCCGTGCAGAAACTGGCCTGGGAAACGGGCGAAGCCCTGCGGGACCCCGCGGTTGCCGCCTTTTTGCAGTTTATCCGCAGCCACCTGCAGTTCCACGATCTGTTCACCTTCCGGCTGCCCAAGGATGCCCCGATGGAATCCAAGGAGCTGGTGGTGGCTCTTGCCCAGAGCTGGGATCACCTGGGCCTGTTCACGGAGTTCAATGCCAACACCACCCGCATCCTCTGCCGGCTGGCATCGGAGAACGAGCTGGTGCGCAACTTTGCAGGCGGGCATTGGCTGGAACTGTACGTGGTGCACAGCGTGCAGCAGATTCTGGACCGCTGCCGCGCGGAACAAAATGCATCCGTGTCGCTGTGCTCCAACGTGATTCTTTCGGACTCGCCGGACATCAGCTCGGCCCATGAGCTGGACGTTGCCTTTTCGGTGAACGGGATCTTCTTCTGGATCGAAGCCAAATCTTCCAGCCGGAACATCAATTACGGAAAATACGCTGACCTGTGCAAAAAACTGCAGGTGACGCCGGACCAGCTGCTGCTTGTCAACAGTGATTTGTCGGTGGAGGACTGCAGCGGCGTTTCCTACTTCTGGCCCTACCGCATTGCAAACTGCGCCACCATGAAACAGAAGCTGGAAGAGATGATCGAAAAGCAGCTGAGCAGCCGCGAAGGCGCTGCCGAGAAAGAAACGCAATAAACCGCAGATTGGAGCGGTTTGCAAGGCCCCTGCAGGCGTTCTGAACGCGGCAGGGGCCTTTTTTAGGCAGCAAAAAGGCGGAAAATGACGAATTTTCGGCGCTTTGCGCTTGCGTTTTGAACGGGACGTGTTATAATGGGTGTACATACAACGATGTAGATACATCTTTTAAGGATTGATCCCGGAGGCGCTTATGGACATTACCCAACGAAAAATCACAAAGATCGCGCGGGAAGCAGAAAAACTGGTGCTGCTCACCATGCGGGAAGAGGGCGTTGGCACGGCAGAAATCGACCTGATCCACGCTGTGCGCCACCACCCCGGCTGCACGCAGGCACAGCTGGCCGAGCTGCTGCACGCGGACAAGGCTGCCATTGCACGGCGCACCAAAAATCTGGAAGGAAAGGGTTATCTGACCCGGCAGGATGCACCCAATGACCGGCGCAGCCAGCTGCTGTATCCCACTGAAAAGGCCGAGAACCTGAAAGCCTCCAAGGCAGAGGTGGAAGCCGCCTTTTACGAGTACCTGACCGGCGTACTCACCGAGGAGGAAGCGGCTGCGTTTGCCGCTTCGCTGAACAAACTGTACACGGCGTCCAAAACCGAGAGCCGTGCGGGGTTCCCGCACTTCCGGAACGCTGCAGGATGGGAGACTGCCCATGAAAACGGATAAAAGTTTCCGCCCGGATCGGGTGCTTTCCTACTTCAAGGTGGAGTGGCTGCCGCTGGCCTTTGTGACCCTTTCGGGGCTTGTTTACAACATCGGCCTGCTGGCCACGCCCTGGTTTGAGGGCCGTCTGGCGCAGTGCCTGGCGGACATTCTGGGCGGCAGCGAAACCGCCGCTAAAATGGCCATGCTGGTGCTGGCCTATATTTTTGTCACGCTGGTGGTGCAGGCGGCGCGGTTCATCAAGCGGTTTTATGTGCGCCGCTTTGCCAACAACATCAACCGCCGGATGAAGGGCATCCTGTATGCCAACCTGGTGCGCCAGAGCCAGGCCGCCCTGGAAGAGGAAGGCGCCGGTGAGCTGATGACCAAGGCCATTTCCGATGTGGACGACTGCGTGGAAGGAATGCGCAAGTTCACCACCGAAATTTTTGATACCGGTGTGGCACTGGTGGGCTATGTGGTGATGCTGCTGGTGTACGACTGGCGGCTGGCACTGCTCAGCCTGCTGTTCACGCCCTTCTCCTATGTGTGCGCGGCCTGGATGAAAAAGCCGGTGCAGCGCGCCGGTGCGGCTTACAAAAAGGCCGCCGGTGCCCTGAGCGCCGCCACGCTGGACCGCGCCCAGAATGCCGTGACCTACCGCATTTACGGCTGCGAGGAAGCCTGGGTGGAAAAATACGAAGAAGCGCTGAATACCTACGAAAAAACCGCTGTGCGCAGCAATGTGTGGCAGTCGGCGCTGCCGCCGCTGTATCTGGCGGTGTCCAATGCAGGTGTGCTGTTCATTTTATGGTTCGGTGCCAGAAATGTGCTGGGCACCGGGTGGAACACCTGGGACATTGCGGCCTTTACCACCTTCCTCTCCTGCTTTACCAAACTGGTGGTCAAGTCCTCCAAGGTGGCAAAGCTGTTCAACGCTGTGCAGAAGGCGGAAGTCTCCTGGAAGCGCATCAAGCCGCTGATGAAGCAGCCCGAGCAGCTGGAAGCCCTGAACATTCCGGCGGCGCAGGACGTGACGCTGGAAAACCTCTCCTTTGCCTACGGCGAAGAACCCATCTTCTCCGGCCTGAGCCTGACGGCCAAGCCCGGCGACATCATTGGTATCACCGGCCCGGTGGCCTGCGGCAAATCCACCCTGGGCCGGGTGTTCCTGTGTGAAGCACCCTACGGCGGTTCGGCAAAGTTTGGCGGCAGAGAGTTTTCTGCCCTGACCCCGCGGCAGATCTCGGCCACGGTGGGCTACCTGGGCCACGACCCGGAACTGAGCGCCGATACGGTGCAGAATAACGTGCTCTGCGGCAGCGAACAGGACGTGCAGCCGTGGCTTTGCGCCGCTGCCCTGGATGGGGAAGTGCAGGCCATGGAGCAGGGCCGGGATACCATCATCGGCCCCAGCGGTACCCGCCTGTCCGGCGGCCAGGCCCAGCGCCTGGCCCTGGCCCGGACTTTGGCCCACCCGCGCCCGGTGCTGGTGCTGGACGACCCGTTCTCGGCGCTGGACCGCAGCACGGAGGATACCGTGTTTGCCAACCTGCAGGAATATGCAAAGGATAAGGTGGTGTTCCTCATCTCGCACCGCCTGTATCACTTCCCGCAGATGAAGCAGGTGATCTTTATGGACGGCGGCAGAACCACCGTGGGCACCCATGCCCAGCTGATGGAAACAGTACCGTTGTACCGTCAGCTGTATGAGAGCCAGACCGTGCAGAAAGGAGGCGACCTGGATGACGAACCGCAGGATGCATAAGACAAACGGCGTGTTTACCGCCATCCGCATGGCGGCGGCTGCGCACCATCTGCTCACGGCGGGCACGCTCCTGTGCGTGGCGGCCTCGGTGGCGGCATCGCTGCTGCCGCCGCTGCTGCTGGCCCGCGTCATTGACCGGTTGACGGCGGGCCTTCCGCTGACCGCTGCGGCCGTGCTGCTCTACTTTGGCAGTCTGGCGCTGGAAGGGGCGCTCTCTTCGGCGCAGGAAAGCCTGCTGGTGCTGTTCGGCCAGAAAATGACCCATGCCCTGCGCTCGGAAATGTCCCGGAAGCTTACCCAGCTGTCCGCCAGAACCCTGGTGGATCAGAACCCCGGCGAGGTGGCAGCCCGCTTTTCCGGCGATGTGGATACCGTGGAAGCGCTGTTCACCTCCGGCATCATCAGCATGGTGGCGGATGCCTGCCGCATCCTTTCCATTATGGCGGTCATCGCAGTGAAAAACCCCGGCCTGGCACTGATCTTGCTGCTGGTGCTGCCGCTGTTTGCCGTGTTCACCCGCTATGTGCAAAAGCGGATGCTGGCTGCCCAGCTGGACAACCGCCGCGCAGTGGCGGCGGTGTCCGGGCAGGTGCCGGAAACGCTGCACAACATCCGCACCATCCGCGCCCTGGGGCTGGAAACCTACCGGGAGCGCCGCTATGACCAGTGCATCGGTGCCAGCTACGCCGCCATGGAGCGCACCAACTTTTACGATGCCATCTATTCCCCGGTGGTGCTGGTGCTGAACGCCGCCGTGGTGGGCATTGTGATGCTGCTGTCCGCTTCCGGCAATGCCACGGTGCTTACCTTCTTTGGCATGTCGGTGGGCACCTCGGTGGCTGTTATCAATTACATTTCCCGCATTTTTGCCCCCATCGAGAGCCTGGGCATGGAGATCCAGACCATTCAGTCGGCCATGGCGGGCGTCAAGCGCATTGATGCCTTCCTGAACCAGCCGGAGCGCACGATCCCTGCCGCGCGGAAAAATGCCGCACGGGGGGATGTGGAGCTTTCGCATGTGACCTTCGGCTACGGCGAAAAACACGTCCTGAACGACTTTTCCATGACCGTAAAGCAGGGCGAGCAGGTTACGCTGGTGGGCCGCACCGGCGCGGGCAAGAGCACCGTGTTCAAGCTGCTGCTGGGCCTGTATCAGCCGGAGGCTGGCACCGTGACCATTGGCGGTGTGCCCGTGGCAGACATCACGGACCAGGAGCGCCGCACCTGTATTGGCTGCGTGGAGCAGCATTTTGCCCGGGTGCCGGGCACGGTGCTGGAACAGATCACCCTGGGCGACCCGCAGATCACTGCTGAGATGGCAAAAGACGCCGCCCGGCTGGCCGGTATGGATGCCGCCATCCAGGCTCTGCCGGAGGGTTACAACACCGTGTGCACCGATGGCATGTTCTCGCAGGGCGAGTGGCAGCTGCTGTCCATTGCCCGTGCCGCTGCCGCAGACCCTGCGGTGCTGCTGCTGGACGAGATCACGGCCAACCTGGACGCCGAGACCGAAGCCCGCGTGCTGGAAGCACTGCGCCGTGCCTCTGCGGGCCGCACGGTGCTGTCGGTGTCCCACCGCATTTACGAAAACCTTGGCGGGCGGACTGTGGAGATCAAAACACAGGTCCGGTAAAAAAATTCCAAAAGGATGCAAAGGGCGTTCTCCGGGCAGGGGAACGCCCTTTTTGTATAACTAAAACCACTCGTTAGGCGAGTGGTTCGATAAAGATTATATCGGTGAGTAATCAAACTCAAACAAAGAATTTTGGAATAGCAGGAGCTATATTGCATGAGTGTTAATTAAAGTTTGCGAGATATGAAGCTCGTAGAGCGACATAAAAGCAATAAAAGCGTGCTTTACAAAATTTTAGATGAGCTTAGCCAATAATTCGTTGGCAACTGATAATATCTATCTTGTGCGTTTGACGCATGGCCAAGAATAGAGGGCTATGCCCGCACATGAAAAACCACCAGCTTGGCTGGTGGATGTTTATTGTTTGTGGAAATCGGGCGGCTTCTGTGGTAAAATCAAAGAAAAACAGGGAAAGGGGGCAGCCTGTATGCTGAAGCGGCTCCGGTATTTTCAGTCCGTTGTGCGGCTGAACAGCTTTTCGGAAGCAGCGGAGGAAAACTACATCTCCCAGTCGGCCATTTCGCAGCAGATCCAGGCACTGGAACGGGAGCTGGGGTTCCCGCTGCTGGAACGCAAAAACCGGTCGTTCCGCCTGACGCCTGCCGGAGAATATTTTTATCAGAAAAGCCTGATCCTGACGGAGGACTGGGAGCGGATGTGCCAGGAAGCTTCCCGCATTGCAAAAGGAGATCAGGCCGCACTCCGGATCGGCTACCTGCGCTGCTATACCGGCAGCGAATTTCACCGGGCGCTGGAACAGTTCTCGGAGCGGCACCCGGATGTGGCGGTAACCGTGCAGTACGGCAACCATGAGGAACTGTATGCGGCCATGCGGGCGGAAGAAGTGGATATGATCCTGAACGACCAGCGCAGGGCGTTTTCGGATGAATACGTCAACCTGCTTCTGACCACTTGCGAGAGCTTTGTGGAGCTGTCTGCCCGCAGCCCGCTGGCACAGCTTGCACAGATCACACCGCAGGAACTGAAGAACGTTCCCTGCATTTTGGTGGCGTCCGAAGGCCAGCGGGAGGCCGAGCAGGACTATTACCAAACCGTTGTGGGCATCCGGAGCGAGATCCTGTACGCCGAAAATCTGGAAGAAGCCCGCCTGATGGTGATCGGGCGCAAGGGTTTTCTCCCGGTGGAGGGCACGGCGGCGCTGCCCGCACGGGGCGCTTCCACCGTAAAGATTCCGCTGGTGCGCGGCGGCAAGCCGATTCTGCGCAACTACTGCGCCTTCTGGAAAAAAGACCAGTCCAATGCATTTGTGGAGGAATTTGCCCGGCTGCTGAAAGAGCAGTTTGCATACTGAAACAGGAACAGAAAAACGGCAGAGCCTGCCTTGTGCGGCGCCGCCGTTTTTTCATATCAGTTTTTCTTATCTGATAGACCCAAAACCGGAATTGATTCCCGGCAGGCGGCGGATTACAATAAAGATGCTGAAAAACAAAGCGCCGGGGCAGGTCACCCGGCGGCAAGACAAACCGATGAGCTCAGGAAGGAGAAGGAAATATGGCAGTTTTGATCGCATTTTATTCCCGTGCAGGAGAGAATTATTTTGGCGGGGCATACCGCCGGATCCCGGTTGGCAATACCGAGAAGGCAGCCGAAATGCTGGCCGACCTGACCGGCGGCGAGCTGTACAAGATCGAGCAGGCACAGCCGTATTCGGCAGATTATCAGGCCTGCATTGCACAGGCAAAAACGGACCTGCAGCAGAACGCCCGCCCGGAGGTGCTGGATCTGCCGGACGATCTGGATGCCTACGATGAAATCTACCTTGGTTACCCCAACTACTGGGGCACCATGCCGATGGCGGTTTACACGTTCCTGGAGCATTACGATTTTGCCGGAAAAACCATTCATCCCTTCTGCACCCACGAGGGCAGCGGACTGGCCGGAACGGTGCGGGACATCCAGAAGGCTGCGCCCGGTGCAGTGGTGACAAAAGGCCTTGCCATTCACGGCAGCAGTGTGGACAGCGCGAAAAATGCGCTTGCAAAGTGGGTGCAGGAACTGCACTGAATGGCTGCAGAGAAAAAGGAGAAACAGACCATGAAAAATGTAATGTTGTGGGCCGGTGCCGGGCAGATCGGCATGGCCATTACCCGCCGCATGGGCACGGGCATGAAGATCGTTGTGGGCGACAAGAAGCTGGAAAATGCACAGGCCATTGCCAGAACGATGAACGAAGCGGGCTTTGATGTGGTCCCGATGGAAATGGACCTGTCCAGCCGTGCATCCATCCAGGCCCTGATCGCAGAGGGCCAGAAATACGGCGAGATCAAAATGCTGGTGAACGCTGCAGGTGTTTCGCCCAGCCAGGCCCCCATTGAGGCCATTCTGAAAGTGGACCTTTACGGCACGGCGGTGCTGCTGGAAGAGGTGGGCAAAGTGATCGCCCCCGGCGGCGTGGGCGTGACCATTTCCAGCCAGTCCGGCTGGCGGATGCCGGCCCTGACCGCCCAGCAGGATGCTCAGCTTGCCACCACCCCCACCGAGGAGCTGCTGGGCCTGGACTTTCTGCAGCCGGAGAACATCCGCGATACCCTGCACGCCTACCAGCTGGCCAAGCGCTGCAACGAAAAGCGCGTGATGGCACAGGCTGTGGAGTGGGGCAAGCGCGGTGCCCGCCTGAACGACATTGCGCCCGGCATCATTGTGACCCCGCTGGCGCTGGATGAGTTCAACGGCCCCCGCGGTGATTTTTACAAGAACATGTTTGCAAAGTGCCCGGCCGGCCGGCCCGGTACGGCAGATGAGGTGGCCAATGTGGCCGAGCTGCTGATGAGTGACAAGGGCGCCTTTATTTCCGGTTCTACCTTCCTGGTGGATGGCGGTGCAACGGCCAGCTATTTCTATGGCCCGCTGAAGCCGGAAGCCAACGGCTGATGCAGCCCTGACCGCGTACAACAAACAATTCCCCGGCGTGTTTTCCCGTTTCAGGAGAACGCGCCGGGGTTTTTGTCTGCCTGGGGGAACCGCGCCGCAGAAAGCGGCAGCCCCCTCTTGATTTTTGGCGGAATATCCATTATAATAAAATAAAAAGTTGTAAAGCACACAACCTTATTTGAGAGAAGGTGACGGAATGGCAGGGCAAAGAGCGTATCTGGCCATTGACCTGAAAAGCTTTTATGCATCGGTGGAGTGCATGGACCGCAAGCTGGACCCTCTGACCACCAACCTGGTGGTTGCGGATGCTTCCCACACCGAAAAAACCATCTGCCTTGCCGTGTCGCCGTCCCTCAAGGCGTACCGCATCCCGGGGCGGGCACGGCTGTTTGAGGTGGTGCAGCGCGTCCGGGAAGTGAATGCCCAGCGCCTGCGCAATGCCGTGCGGCTGCGCAAAGCGGTAAAGAACGCCGACGGCCAGCCGGACTTTGCGGGGGCCAGCACTGACGCCCCCACACTGGAACAGGACCCCGGCCTGAAGCTGGACTACATCGTGGCCCCGCCCCGGATGGCACGGTATCTGGAAGTGTCCAGCCAGATCTACAAGATCTACCTGAAATACGTCTCCCCGGACGATATCCACCCCTACTCCATCGACGAGGTGCTCATTGACGTGACCGGTTATCTGCCGCTGTACCGGCTCACGGCCCACGAGCTGGCCATGAAAATGGTGCGGGACGTGCAGCAGACCACCGGCATCACGGCCACGGCAGGCATTGGCACGAACCTCTATCTGGCAAAGCTGGCCATGGACATTGTGGCCAAGCACATCCCGCCGGACGCCGACGGCGTGCGCATTGCCCAGCTGGACGAGGAGGCCTTCCGGTATCTGTTGTGGGACCACAAGCCCATGACCGACTTCTGGATGACGGGGCCCGCCACGGTCAAAAAGCTGGAAGCCCATGGCATCCACACCATGGGGGAGTTGGCCCGCATGTCGCTGTACAACGAGGACTGGCTCTACGACACCTTTGGGGTGGACGCAGAACTGCTCATCGACCACGCCTGGGGACTGGAACCCTGCGGCATGGCCCAGATCAAGAGCTACCGCCCCAGCACCAACAGCATCACCGAGGGGCAGGTGCTGGCCTGCCCCTACCCCTACGAGAAGGCAAAGCTCATTGTGCGGGAAATGGCCGAGACCCTGATGTTCCGCCTGACCGACAAACAGCTGGTGACCGACTCCATCACGCTGGAAATTGGCTACGACCGGGAGAACGTGGACAGCGGCAGCTACCGGGGTGCCACCCAGACCGACCGTTATGGCCGCACCCTGCCCAAGGCTGCCCACGGCACTGCCCGGCTGGCAGCCCCCACGAACCTCGGCAGCCGGATCATCGGCGAGAGCGTCAAACTGTTTGAGCGCATTGCCGACCCGGCCCTCACCGTGCGGCGCATCACGTTAAACGCCAACCGGGTGCTGCCGGACGAGGGAGTGTATCAGGTGGATCTGTTTACCGACACCCGCAAGTTGGAAAAGGAGCGCCGCCTGCAGCAGGCCATGCTGGGCATCAAGAACAAATACGGCAAAAACGCGGTGCTCAAGGGCAGCAGCTTTGAAGAGGGCGCGACCATGCGCCAGCGCAACGGGCAGATCGGCGGCCACAGCGCCGGAGCGGAGGCAGAGGATGGAAAACTATAAAACGAGCCGCACCGGGCGGAACACCGCCCGCAAGTACGCGGACATTCTGGACAAACAGCGCCCCTGCAGCGAGGAATCTTTGCGCAGGCACCCGCGCATGAGCCTGCAGAACCGGGCCAAGATATTTTCGCCCTTTGCGGCCCTGCGCGGCTACGACGACGAGCTGGAAAAGGTGCGGCAGGCCGAGCGTGCCGCGCGGGAAATGCCGGACGACTCCCTGACCGACTGGGGTGCCTGAATTGCTTTTATCATAAAAACAGAAAACCTCCCGGATGCGTGCAGAAATGCACCCCCGGGAGGTTTTGTTTGTGGCAGAGTTACAGGGCGGTGCGGGCTGTCTTGACCAGAAATTCCATGGCCTGCACCGGGTACTGCCCGGCGGCAGTCTCGCCGGTAAGCATCAGGCTGGCCGCGCCGTCCAGCACGGCGTTGTAAATGTCGCTGACCTCGGCGCGGGTGGGCACGGCCCGGGTGCACATGCTGTCCAGCATCTGGGTGACCACCATAAAAGGCACCCCGGCGGCCCGGCAGGCGGCGGAGAGCTGCTTCTGGCAGCGGGGCAGCTCCCACAAAGGCATGGCGTTGCCCAGGTCGCCCCGGGCAATGACGACCTCGTCCACCAGCGGCAGAAAGTCCGGCAGGGCCTGCACCCCAGCAAGGCTCTCAATTTTGGCAAAAATGCGGATGTGGGCCGCCCCGGCGTCGGCCAGTGCCTGCCGCAGGGCGAGGATGTCCTGCCTGCCCCGCACAAAGGGCAGCATCACGCCGGTAACACCACAGGCAGCGGCAATGCGCAGGTTCTGCAGATCTTCCTCGGTAAGGGTGGGCATGTCCACGGCCAGACCCGGCGCAGCCACGCTCTTGCGGCTTTGCAGCACGCCGCCCCGCAGCACGGTGCAGGTCAGGGCATCCGGTTCGGCGGCAGTTACCTGTACCAGCAGCTTGCCGTCGTCCAGCAAAAGCTGCTGCCCGGGGGCGGCGGCCTGCACCAGCGGGGCCGGGCAGGGGATGCCGCCGGCCCCCAACCGCACGGTGCCGCCCTCCGGCAATTCTACCGGCTGGGCCAGCCGCCCAATGCGCAGTTCCGGCCCCTGCAGGTCGATGAGCAGATCGCGAATGCCGGCGGCGTGGATCATTTCCAGCCAGTTAGTGTGTTCTGCCAGTGCCCCGTGGGAGAGGTTCATGCGCAGGCCGGTCATACCGGCGTCCACAAGGCGGCGCAGTGTCTCGGCGCTGGCACAGGCCGGGCCGATGGTTCCATAAAAATGCATGGGAGTCCTTCTTTCTGTTTACACATGCAGGTGTTCCTGCAAAAAGCTGCACAGCAGTTCCGCACAGGCGTTGCGGGCCCCTTCCGGCCGCAAAAAGCCGGTACAGATGGGCGGGATGCCTTCCAGTGCTACGTCCTGCACATTTTCCATCGTGTTGCCGGGGGTGATCTCCAGCCGGTCCAGCGCCAGGCCGTTGCGCTCCTGGGTGCGGTAAAGCACCTGATAATACTGTTCACCGATCTCCAGTTCCGGGTGCACCCCGGCGTCCAGCAGCGCCTGCCACAGCGGGCGCAGGGCGTCCGGCGCAAAGCCCGGCACCATCAAAAGCTGGCCGTCCAGCTCGGCAGGGAAGATGCGCTCCCGCCCCCAGAAAGGGCTGCTGCGGGGCACCAGCAACGCGGCGGTGTGCCTGGTGAGGACCGTGCGCACAAGGCCCGGGGCGCAGCCGCCCAGGTCCATCACCAGCCCGGCGTCCAGTGCGCCGCTTTGCAGCTGCTCGGTGACGGCGTCATTGGAGAGGGACGCTGCTTCCAGCGGGATGCCGGGGTATTGGCGGCAGAAGGCGTCCAGCACATCGCCCAGGGTGGGCAGGTAGTTGGGCACCAGTGCCACGCTGATGCCCAGCCGCAGCGGCGGTGACTGGATGTCCTGATACGCCTGTGCGCACATGCGGTCAAACTGCTCCACCACCGGGGCGGCCTGGGCGCGGAAGCGCTCGCCCTTCTCGGTAAGGGCAAGGTGATTGCGCACGTTGGTGAACAGCGGGCCGCAGAGCTCGTTTTCCAGCGCGGCAATGCTGAGCCGCAATGCCTGCCGGGAAAGGTACAGCCGCCCGGCGGTGCGGGTGTAGTTCAAGTCCTGACACAGGGCCAGAAAATAGCGCAGCTGCTGGATGGTCATGCAAACGGTCCCTCTTTTCAAAACGTAAGTTTTACTTGATGCTTATAGGGATATTATATCTTCTTTTCCTTTGTTTGTAAATGTGATAAGTTTAACAAGAACGGCAAAGGAAATTTGCCACTTTGCAACAAGAAGAAGAGAAGGAAGGAACCTCACAATGGAAAAGATTTCCCGCAAAGGCTTTTTGAAGATCGCCGCTGCTGCTGCCATGAGCGGTGTGACCGCTGCCGGTCTGGCTGCCTGCAATGCGGCCAGCAGCTCTGCATCCACGGCAGCTTCCGGTGCTGCCGGCATCTACACCCCCGGCACCTACACCGCTACTGCCAAGGGCATGAGCGAGATCACCGCCACGGTCACCTTTGATGCCACCAGCATCACCAAGGTGGAGCTGGACCTGTCCGGCGAGACCGACAGCATCGGCCAGGCCGCCAAGGATAAGCTGATCGAGCAGGTGATGAACGCCCAGACCAGCCAGATCGACGGCGTGACCGGTGCCACGGTGACCAGCAAGGCTGTGCAGAACGCTGTGGCCGACTGCATCCAGCAGGCCAGCGGCGGTGCCATCAACCCTGCGCAGCAGAACACGGAGGAAACTTCTTCCACCGCCGACTGGCTGGGCGAAGAGCCGGAAGTGGCCGAGAGTGACATCAAGAGCACCGTGGAGTGCGAAGTGCTGGTGGTGGGTGCCGGTTCCTCCGGCACCTTTGCCGCCGCTGCCGCTGCGGAGGCCGGTGCCAAGACCATCCTGATCGAGAAGTTTGGCCACGACATGGCCAGCGGCATCCGCGATACGCTGGCGGCCTGCGGCTCCAAGCAGCAGCAGGAGGACGGCGATGACGTGAGCAAGAAGGATGCCGTGCGCTACCTGTGCGACTGGAGCCAGGGCTACACCCGCCGCAGCCTGGCCCAGGTGTGGGCTGACCGCAGCGGCGAGACCATGGACTGGTTCACCGATGTGCTGGCCGAGAGCGGCATCGACTTCCGCCATGAGATTGACGAAAAGCACGATGACGACAACTACAAGGCTCTGGATGTGGGCCACAGCACCCAGTACGGCGAGGAGTACAGCGAGCAGCTGACCATGGATGCCGTGCTCAAGCACGCCGAGGCAGACGGCCTGGAAGTGCAGTACGAGATCACCATGGTCAAGCTGGAAAAGGACGGTGACCGCGTGACCGGCCTGATCGCCAAGAACGCCAACGATGAATATGTGCGCTACAATGCTTCCAAGGGCGTTATTCTGGCCTGCGGCGGCTACAGCGGCAACGATATCATGATGAAGGCCCTGCAGCCCCAGAGCGTGGAACAGACCTGCATCAACTACTCCAAGCCCGGTGCCAAGGGCGATGGCATCAAGGCCTGCCTGTGGGCCGGTGCCATCATGGACACCACCCACACTTCCATGATTTTTGACCGTGGTGCCATCAAGCCCGATCAGGTAGGCGAGTACGGCAAGGCCAACGATGGTGCCCTGTTCTGGATGGGCAGCCAGCCGTTCCTGAAGGTGAACCTGAACGGCGAGCGCTTCATGAACGAGTACATGCCTTACGACCTGGTGCTGCATGCCGCCGCCAGCCAGCCCTACCACACCTACTGTACCGTGTGGGACAGCAAGTATGCCGAGGACTGCGAGCGCTTTGCCACCCACGGCTGCAGCCGCCTGTACCCCCATGTGAACGGCACCAACCCGGTGTTCGATATGGGCTATGTGCAGATGCTGAACGCCGACCTGCAGGACCAGGGCTACATTGTGGAAGCCGACACCATTGAGGAGCTGGCCGACAAGCTGGGCCTGCCCAAGGAGACCTTTACCGCCACGGTGGAGCACTACAACGAGCTGGCTGCCAAGGGCGAGGATGAGGACTACGGCAAGGAGAGCTACCGCCTGTCCACCCTGAGCGAGGCACCCTTCTATGGTGCGCGCCAGTCCGGCGGCTACCTGATCTGCACCATGGACGGCATCCAGATCGACGACAACATGCACGCCATCGACCACGACTTCAAGGCCATTCCGGGCCTGTACGTCATTGGCGATATGAGCGGCAACTACTTCTCCGGCAGCTATCCCTGTCTGATGGCCGGTGCCGCTGCAGGCCGCAGCGCAACCTTTGGCCGTTTTGCCGGCCAGAACGCCGCCGCAGGCATCTGATCTTTCTTCTTTTTCTTCGGAACAAAATGGGCCTTGCCGAATCGGCAAGGCCCATTTTGTTTCAGCGGCAGACGCCAATGTGCTTTTTAAAGCCCTCCCACAGGGCAACCACCCGTTCCCGGGGCAGGAAATAATTCACCAGCAGCGCTACGATCACGCCGATGGCGGTGTCCAGAATACGGTTCAGCGCATAGCTGACATAGGTCTCAATGGGGGTGCTGTACAGCACGATACACAGCACCACGCCGCCCGGCTGCACACCGCCCGGCCAGAAATACTGGCACAGCACGATCAGCACCACCGTGGCAGCGCCCAGCAGCACCGCCAGCAGCATACTGTGGCCGCCCTGCGGGTAGATGTGCAGGTAGATCCAGAACACAACAATGGACAGCAGGCCGCCGATCAGGGTGCCGAACAGTCGGTTGCCGCCGTTTTTGATGGAATCCGGCATGTCGGTGCCCAGGCCGAAGATCACGCCGATGCAGGCAAAGGCGGGGTTGCGGTCCAGCAGGCAGTACACCATGGCCACCAGCATGGCGGTGACCGATGTTTTGATGGTGCGCCAGCCCACATGCAGCCGGAAATCGGAACGCGGAAATTCAGGCATAACAGTTTCCTCCTCAGAAATACTCGCCTTGTATACAATATCATATCAGGCGAAAAGCCGCAAGAGAAAAGGAAAAAGTAGAAAAAATAACGGATTCGGCCGGAAAAACACCGCCGGATCGGTGCCCGGCACACAGCAAAAGCAGGGCAGCTGCCCCGAAGAACAGCTGCCCTGCTTTTTTATGAGAAAAAGAAGAAAGAAAAATGCGAAGGGATCTGCCGGCCAAAGGATCAGATGCCCTCGGTAGCGGCAATGCGGCCTGCGCGGCGGCCAAAGGTAACGGTACGGCCGCAGGCTGCGCCGGTGGACAGGTTGGGGTAGGTGCCGGAGAAGTATCCGCCGGAGTCGTTGCCCACAACGTACAGACCCGGGATAGGATCGTTGTTGGTGTCCACTGCGTTCATGTTCAGGTCGATCTGGATGCCGTCCATGGTGCACAGGATGTAGCCGGTGTTCTTGGCACCGTAGAAGGGAGCGGTGCGGATGGCGCTCATGCGGTGAGCTTCCTTGCCGAAGTCCTCATCCACGCCCTTGTCGTACAGCTCGTTGTAACGCTCCACGGTAGCTTCCAGCTGGTCTGCGGGCAGGCCCAGCTTCTCAGCCAGCTCGGCAATGGTGTCGCACTTGAACACAAAGCCGTTCTCTACCAGACCGGGCAGCATGTTCTGCTCAATGGCCTGATAGGGGATGTTGGGGTCCGCATTGTTCGGGAACGGGAACATGCGGCTGCAGCCATGGGTCTTGAACTCCTGAATATAGGTTGTCCAATCGGAGTCAAAAATGGTATAATGGCAGTGGTCCTTGTTGAACTCGTCTGCGTGCAGGATGCCCTCGTAGGTGCCGGACTCGTTGAAGAAGCGCTCGCCCTTGGAGTTGACCTTCAGGAACGGCTGGCTGCCCATCCAGAAGAAGCCGCTTTCGCCGTTCTCGGTCTGCTCACGGCCGGGCACTGCATCGGGCTTCAGGGCGGCACGGTCGAACATCATCATGCTGTGGGTATCGTCAAACTTGGCACCCACCCAGATGCAGGCCTTGATGCCATCGCCGGTAGCGCCGGGAATGGAACCATTGCGGCCCACGATGGCCAGGTTCTGCGGCTGCAGAGCTTCCATCATGTCGTAGTTCAGGGAGTAGCCGCCGGTGCACACGATCACGCCCTTGGAAGCGTTGATGCGCACATACTTGCCGGCATCGTTCTCAGCAATCACGCCAACCACGCGGTCGTTTTCCTTCACCAGCTCCACCATCGGGGTGTTGTACATGAACTCCACGCCCAGGCCGGTGGCATAGTCGGTCAGAACCTTGGCACCGTTCAGGGTCTCGCCGTGACCGTCATCGCTGCCGGTCCAACGGGGAGAGTGGCCGGTGGGGAAGTGGATGTAACGGTCGCCGTCATCATCGCCGCCGGCCTCGTGCCACAGCTCCACGCCGCGCTCTGCCAGGCGGTCGCCGTACCAGTCGATGGTCTCGGCAGACTCTTCGCACCACAGACGCACCAGGCGCTGGTCGATGTGACCGGCTGCGATCTTGGTCATCTCGGTGATGTAATCGAACTTGTCGATCTTGGTGCCCCATTCCTTCTGATAACGGCTGTCGATGGCGCCCAGGTCGTCACGGATGCCGCCGCTGGTCACCTTGTCGATCACCAGGGTCTTTGCGCCGTTCTCTGCAGCGCTGCAGGCTGCAAACAGGCCGCCGGTGCCGCCGCCAACGACCAGCACTTCGGTCTCGTAGGTCTCCACGATGTCGCTGTCAGCGATCACGGGAGCGGCGCCCAGCCACTTCGGGGTGCCGTCGTCCACGGTCTCGGTGGTCTCTTCGTTGGAAGCCAGACCCATGGCCTGCTCAATGCAGCTTGCAGCGGCCTTCTTCACGGCCTTGCTGGTGATGGTTGCGCCGGAAACCGAGTCGATCTCGGAGCTCTGGGCAGCCATCAGGGCTTCCTGGAAGTCGGCAGCGGAATCCACAGCCAGCGCGATGGTCTCCTTGGAGGTGTCCACCTTCACTTCGGTAATGGCACTGTCGCTGAAGGTCATGGTCACGGTCACGGTGCCGGTACCAGTCTCGGTAGCGGTGTAGGTGCCCGGGGTGTAGATGCCGGCGTTACCGGCAGCGGCGGGGGTACTGTCAGCCTTGCCATTGGTGCAGGCAGCCAGACCGGCGGCAGTAACGCCGGACATGGCAGCTGCGGCAGCGACTTTCAGAAAGCCCTGGCGGGAAATCTTTTCCATGTTGTTCTCCTTTTATCTTCTTGTCTTCCTGTTCCAAGCCAAACCGGACGAAACAGAACTGCTTCGTCAAAAGTTTAACTTTGTCCATCTCTTATCATACACCTGCGGCAAACACACAAGTCAAGCCCCAAAGGCAAAGATTCTTTGCTGCAGCCGGAAAAATTTGTATAGTCTGCATTGCGGAAAGGAGCGGACCCCTTTATGACGACCCCGAAATACGACCCGGATGCCCGGAAATACGCCATTGGCGATTTTGCCCGAAAAGCGGGCGTTTCCACGCATTTTCTCAAGTTTTATGAAGAAAAAGGCATCCTGCATCCCACCGTGCAGGAAAACGGCTACCGCCACTATGACATCCGGGATGCCAGTCTGGTGCTGGAGTGCTTCCGGATGAAAAACATGGGGCTTTCGGTGCGGCAGATTGAAAAGGGAGTCAACAACTGCACCGAGCAGGAAGTGGTTGAAATGCTGGAACACCGTGAAAAAGTGTTCCAGAAACAGATCCGCACCCAGCAGATGCACCTGCAGGGACTGCAAAACCTGCGGGTTGCCCTCAGGTTGTGTGAGCAGAACGAGTGGAGTGTGCGCACTGTGCCGGATGTGTGGTATCTGCCGCATACCATCGACCGGGAGTTTGTGCAGGACGACCGCATTTATGAACAGCTGCCGGACTGGCTGGAATGGATGCCCGTAGTCACCTCGGCGCAGATCATCTATGGCAATAACGAAAGCGCAGAGCGGATGAAGTGGGGCCTTGGGCTGGAGCAGGCGGAAGCGGAACTGCTGGGTTTTGCCCCGCAGGAACCGGCCCGGCTGCTGCACCTGGGCCGGGTGCTGGAAATCTACTGCTCCTGGGATATTCCCGAAGAAAAAGGCTCGGAGCGGGGGCTGTACCGGCACTGTATGGAGCGCGCCCGGGCGCTGAATCTTGTGCCGGAACCGGTACTGTTCCGGCGGGTGTTCTGCTACACCGAAAAAAACGGAACCCGGCAAGTGCACAATGTGCTGCGGATGCCGGTACGCTTGCCGGAATAAAGCAAAAGGACGGTCACACCGGATTGGTATGACCGTCCTTTTATGGTTAAATGTTACCCTTCCGCTGCAAAGAATTCTTTGGTCAGCTTGACCACGGTACCGGAGAGCAGCAGCAGAGCGATCAGGTTCGGAATGCTCATCAGGCCGTTGAAGGTGTCGGCGATGCTCCACAGCAGGCCGAGGTCTACGGTTGCGCCCAGAATGGACACAAAGGAGTACACCACAAAGAAGGGCTTTGCCACCTTGTCGCTGTGGCACAGGAACACCAGGAAGCGGGAACCATACAGGCCCCAGCCGATGATGGTGGAAAAGGCAAAGCAGCACAGTGCCACGGCAGTAAAGATGGAAGCCCAGCCGCCGTAGGTGGTGGTGAAGCCGGAGATGGTCAGCTCTGCGCCGGCAGCAGTACCGTAGTTGACCGGGGTGCCGCTGCACAGAATGACCATGGCGGTCAGGGTGCAGATGACAATGGTGTCGGCAAACACTTCAAAAATGCCGAACATGCCCTGCTTGACCGGCTTTTTGGTGTCGGCGCAGGCGTGGGCGATGGAGCCGGTGCCGAGGCCCGCTTCATTGGAGAAGATGCCGCGGGAGACACCCTTCTGCATACTGACAAACAGGCTGCCGATGGTGCCGCCGGTAAAGGCGGCGGGGTTGAATGCACCGGCCACGATGGACTCGATGACATAGGAGAAGCGCTGGATGTTCAGCACCACCACGCCCACGGCCAGCACGATGTAAAACAGTGCCATAAAGGGCACCAGCTTTTCGCTCACGCTGCCAATACGCTTGATGCCGCCCAGCAGCACCATGGCCACCAGCATGGCCACCAGGATGCCCACCACAAGGTTGAGCGTGCCAAGGAAGCCGCTGCTCACCACGCCGTATTCCAGCAGGGCGGTGTCCACGGCAGCCACAATGGTGTTTACCTGGGTGGCGTTGCCGGTGCCGAACACGGTCAGCACGCCGAACAGGGAATAGAGCACGGCCAGAAACTGCCAGTGCTTGCTCAGGCCGTTTTTGATATAGTACATGGGGCCGCCCACCCATTCGCCGGTCTCACTGCGCTCCCGGAAGTGGACCGCCAGGGTCACCTCGGCAAACTTGGTGCACATGCCCAGCAGCGCCGAGCACCACATCCAGAACACGGCACCCGGGCCGCCGATGGCAATGGCACCGGCCACGCCGGCAATGTTGCCGGTGCCCACCGTTCCGGCCAGCGCGGTGCACACCGCCTGGAAGGGGGTCATGGCACCATCGGAAGCGTCCTTTTTGCGGAACATGCGGCCAATGGTGGTTTTGATGGCGTAAGGAAATTTGCGAATCTGCAAAAAGCCCGTGCGCACACTGAGCAGCAGGCCCACGCCGATGATGCACACCATGGCGGGCACGCCCCAGATGAAGTTGTTGACCGCCTGGTTGACGGCCGCGATCGTCTCGATCATAATTCTTCCCACATCCTCTGTAAAAACTCCTTGTCTGGCAGCTTCTGCCAAAACAATACAAACCTTATTGTACCGTATTTTTTGTGCGCTGTCAAACAAAAAGTGCGCGCAGACGGCTGCGCACCGGATGCAGAAACAAAAACAGAGGGCGGGACCCGGCAGGTCCTGCCCTCTGTTCGTACAGCAGAAAATTACTTTACTTTGCCTTCGCCGTCCAGGGCTTCTTCCAGCGTGTGCCAGGCCAGCACAGCGCATTTGACCCGGGCAGGCACATGGGCAATGCCCTGCAGGGCAGCCACATCTTCCAGATCGTCCAGCTGTTCCGGGGTGATCTTGCCCTTGATCATGTCAAAGTACAGCCCGATGAGCCGCCGGGCATCCTCCACGGTGCGGCCCTTGACCAGGTCGATCATCAACGAGGCCGATGCCTGACTGATGGCACAGCCGCTGCCGATGAAGCCGGCGTCCTCGATCTGGCCGTCCTTCACCCGCAGCTGCAGGGTGATGTCGTCGCCGCAGCTGGGGTTGACACCTTCCAGACTGTGGGTGGCGCCCTCCACCGGGTGGCGGTTCTCCTGGCTGCGGCTGTTTTCGGTGATCACCTGGGTATACAGTTCATTCAGGTTCATAAGCCCATCACCTTTCGTACGTTTTCCAGATTGTTCAGCAGAGCGTCTACGTCCTCTGCCGTGTTGTAGATGGCCACGCTGGCACGGCAGCAGGAGCCAATGCCCAGAAAGTCCATCAGCGGCTGTGCGCAGTGGTGGCCCGCCCGTACGGCTACGCCGCCGGCATCCAGAATGGTGGCCACATCGTGGGGGTGCACATCGTTCACGTTGAAGGACACCACACCGAAGCGCTTGGCGGCGGTGGGGTCACCGTAAACCGTGAGCCACGGCATCTGGGCCATGCCTTTCAGCATCCGGTCCAGCAGGGCGTGCTCGTGGGTCATCATGGCGTCCCAGCCAATGCTCTGCATATAGTCCAGCGCAGCGGCAAAGCCCACTTCACCGCCCACGTTGCGGGTGCCGGCTTCAAACTTGCGGGGGCCTTCCGCCCAGGTGGCGCTGTGCTCGTGCACGGCACCGATCATGTCGCCGCCGCTGAGGAAGGGCGGCATCTTGTCCAGCAGCTCGGCCCGGGCATACAAAGCGCCCATGCCCATTGGGGCATACAGCTTGTGGGCCGAGCAGGCTGCAAAGTCCACGTCCAGCTTCTTCACGTCCACGGGCATGTGGGGCGCACTCTGGGCGCAGTCCAGCACCACCACGGCACCCACGGCGTGGGCCCGGGCCACAATGGCTTCCACGGGGGCCCGCAGGCCCAGCACGTTGGACACCATGCCCACGGCCACCAGCTTGGTTTTATCCGTAATTTTCTTGTCCAGCTCGTCCTCGGTCAGGTAACCGGCGGCGTTGGGGTACATATACACCAGCTTGGCCCCGGTGGCCTGCGCCACACGCTGCCAGGGCACAAGGTTGGAGTGATGTTCTGCCACCGAAATGACGATCTCATCGCCCTCGTGCAGGAAGTGCATCCCGTAGCTGTAAGCTACCAGGTTCAGCGCTTCGGTGGTGTTCTGAGTGAACACGATCTCATCGTCCTGCGCATTAAAGAACTGTGCTACACGGTGGCGGGCACCCTCGTGGGCGTCCGTGGCCCGCATGGCCAGTTCGTACACGCCCCGGTGGGGGTTGGCGTTGTCGTGCTTGTAGTAATTGGTCACAGCGTCCAGCACCTGGGTGGGGTGCTGGGTGGTGGCGGCGCTGTCCAGATAGACCAGACGGCTGCCGTTTTCGTCCGCTGCCAGAATCGGGAAATCCTTGACCCAGGGGTTATTCTGCATCATCGTCCAGCCTCCTTGCGGTCTCTGCGGCCACTTCGGCGCGCAGGCTCTCCAGCGGGATCTTATCCAGTGCGGGAGCAAAACGGGCGTCCACCATCAGGCGGCGGGCCTGGGCTTCGCTCAGGCCGCGGGAGCGCAGATAGTACAGTTTTTCTTCATCCAGGCGGCCGATGGAAGCTGCGTGCTGGCCTTCCACCTCTTCTTCGCCGCAGAGGATCAGCGGTGCGGTGCGGTTGCGGGCTTCGGGGCTGAACAGCAGCACATCCTCGCTCTCGTGGCCCACGCCGCGCTTGGCGCCACGGCGGAAATCAATGGTGCCGCGCAGAATTTTGCTGGCGCGGCCGGTCAGCACACCGGCAGTGTGCATCTCGCACAGGGTGTCCTTGGCGGTGTGCACGGACACATCGTTGTAATCCAGCACGGCCTCGCCGCCGCCAAAGTAGACGGCATCCAGGTCGTATTCGCTCTTGGCGGTGCCCAGCATCGCGCGGGTGCCGCAGGCGGAAACGCTGCCGCCCAGTTCCAGACGCACCTGCTCCACTTTGGCACCGGTGCCTTCTTCCACGGCCACGGCGTTCCAGCGGCGGGCATGGCTGCCCAGCAGCTGCACCTGCACCAGTTTGACGTGAGCGCCCTCGGCGGCACGGATGCGCACCAGATTGGCCGCTGCGCCGTTCTCGGCATCGCCGCGCAGCACCTGCACCAACGTCAGGCTGCTGTTTGCCTTGGCGTCCACGTCCAGCACGCTCAGGGCGTTGGGGTGGGCGGCATCCAGCGTGAATTCAAACACGGCAGGCTGCGCCACAGCGGTATTTTCGGCCACCGTCAGCGCATGGCGGATGGTGGCGTTTTCCAGCAGAAAGGCATCGGTCTCAGCGCCCATGCCGCTTTCGGCAAAGGCGGTGAATTCTTCCTTACTCTCACCGACCCCGGCAGGCAGGGTGACGGCAAATTCGGCTTCGCCCCAGTCTCCGGCACTGGCCGGCAGGGCAGCGGCCGCAGGGGCCGCGTTCACGCCGCACTGGTTCCAGGTGGGCACCGGCAGGCGGTTCATATTCGTTTTGTTCATCAAAAATGCCCCCTCTCAGCCAATGCTGCCCTTCATTTCTAGGTGGATCAGGTTGTTCATTTCTACGGCGTACTCCACGGGCAGCTCCTTGGCGATGGGCTCGGCAAAGCCGCCCACGATGAGGGCACGGGCGTCCTCTTCGGACAGGCCCCGGCTCATGAGGTAGAACACGGCTTCCTCGCTGATGCGGCCAATCTTGGCTTCGTGGCCCACATCCACGGCATCGCAGCGGATGTCCATCTCAGGGATGGTATCGGAGCGGGAGCGGTCATCCAGCATCAGGCTCTCGCAGGAGACGGCGGACTTGGAGTTCTTGGCGTTGGGCAGCACGGTGACCGAGCTGCGGAAGTTGGAGATGCCGCCGTCACGGGCGATGGACTTGGTGGTGATGTGGGAGCTGGTGTTGGGGGCGGCGTGCACCACCTTGGCACCGGTGTCCAGGTCCTGCCCGGCACCGGCAAAGGTGATGCCGGTAAACTCCATGCGGGCCCCCTCCCCGGCCAGAATGCTCATGGGGTACAGGCAGGAGGTGTGGGAGCCAAAGGAGCCGGACACCCACTCAATGGTGCCGCCTTTTTCCACCTTGGCCCGCTTGGTGTTCAGGTTGTACATGTTCTTGGACCAGTTCTCGATGGTGGAGTAGCGCACCCGGGCGTTCTCGCCCACGTAGATCTCCACGCAGCCAGCGTGGAGGTTGGCCACGTTGTACTTGGGGGCGGAGCAGCCCTCGATGAAGTGCAGGTAGGCGCCCTTGTCCACGATGATCAGGGTGTGCTCAAACTGGCCGGCGCCCGGGGCGTTCAGCCGGAAGTAAGACTGCAGCGGGATCTCCACATGCACCCCGGCGGGCACATACACAAAGGAGCCGCCGCTCCACACGGCACCGTGCAGGGCCGCGAACTTGTGGTCGGTGGGGGGCACCAGCTTCATGAAGTGCTTGCGCACCATCTCGGCGTAGGGGCCGGTGAGGGCGCTTTCCATGTCGGTGTACACCACGCCCTGGGCGGCCACTTCGGCCTTGACGTTGTGGTACACCACCTCGGAGTCGTACTGGGCGCCCACGCCTGCCAGCGAGGCCCGCTCGGCCTTGGGGATGCCCAGCCGCTCAAAGGTGTTCTTGATGTCCTCGGGCACGTCGCTCCACTTGCCGCGCATCTCGGTGTTGGGGCGCACGTAGGTCACGATGTTGTTCATGTCCAGCCCCGCAATGGAGGGGCCCCAGTTCTGCACCGGCATCCTGTTGTAGGTCTCCAGTGCTTTCAGGCGGAAAATGCGCATCCACTCGGGGTCGTGCTTTTCCTCGGAGATCTTCTCCACGATCTCGCTGGTCAGGCCGGAGTTCACCTCAAAGGCGGCGTTGTTGCCGTCCTTGATGTCGTAAATGCTGCGGTCCACCTCGGCGACATCGGTCTTTTCGGTTTCAAAGGCTCTCATTGTGCATCGTCCTCCTTCACCGCATGGAAGCCCTCCTCGATGATCTCGTTCACCAGCTCGTCGCCGCCGGTGCGCACGATGCGGGCATCGTCCAGCACATGGACATAGTCCACCTTCAGGCCTTCCAGAATTTTGGCGTTGTGGGTGATGATGATGAGGGCGTTGTCCTTGTCGTGGTAGGCCTTCACGCCCTGGGCCACGGTTTTCACGGCGTCCACGTCCAGGCCGGAGTCGGTCTCGTCCAGCAGGGCCAGCTTGGGCTTGAGCATAAGCAGCTGCAGGATCTCGCTCTTCTTCTTTTCGCCGCCGGAGAAGCCCACATTCAGGTAACGGTCGGCGTAAGAGGGGTCCATGCCCAGGGCTTCCATCTGCTTGGCCAGCTCCTTGCGGAAGGCAAACACCTTGACCGGCTTGCCGGTAATGGCGTTCTGGGCCGTGCGCAGGAAGTTTTCCAGCGTGATGCCGGGGATCTCTTCCGGCGTCTGGAAGGAAAGGAACATGCCCAGGCGGGCGCGCACATCGGCGCTCTCGTGGGTCACGTCCTGCCCGCGGAACATGATCTGGCCGCGGGTAATGGTATAGCGCGGGTCGCCCATCAGGGCGCTCATCAGGGTGGATTTACCGGCGCCGTTGTGGCCCATGAGCACATGGGTCTCGCCGGGGTATACGGTCAGGTTCAGGCCGTTGAGCAGCACCTTCTGCTCCTCACCAACGGTAACCTGCAGGTCTTTGACTTCCAGCAGCGGATTGTTCATAAACTGCACCTCCAAATGGCAAAACCGGGCGCAGCACCCAAATCCGAGTGCTGCGCTAGGATAACTCTCTGAGTGCATTCTATATCTTTTTGATAGGAATTTCAAGAGGGGGCCATAAAGTGTTCATACACTTCGGCACAATCCACAAAGATATCTGACCGTTCTTCTGGGAGATTGTGCAGGAAAAATATGGGATGGAGTAAGGTCAGCGGCTTCGCTCTCTCAGTCTCGCATCCGCTCGACAGCTCTCCCAAGGGGAGAGCCTTTGGCAGTCCATGCAAGCTGAATCTTTATGCCAAGGCCTCTCCCTTTGGGAGAGGTGTCACCGAAGGTGACGGAGAGGGCGAGGCCGTTAAAGTAAAAAGCTGCTGTACCCAAAAGTACAACAGCTTTCCATAAAATTTACCGCTTGGCAACCGCCTTGCAGTACACCGGGTAGGCCACCAGTGCAGACAGCACTTCGGTGATCCAGAAGGCGTGCCACACGCCGTCTGCGCCCAGAAAATGGCACAGCACCGCAGCCAGCGGCATAATGAAGATCACATAGCGGCACAGGGAGATCACCAGCGATTCCGCACCCTTGCCCAGGCCTTCCAGTGCACCGGACGAGGTGGTGGACACCGCCGACACAATAAAGCCGATGCAGATGATGCGCAGAGCGGTCTGCCCGGCGGCAATGGTCTCAGGGTTGGAGGAGAACAGGCTGATGAGCTGCCCGGAGGCCAGCAGGCAGAGCACGGTGCCCAGTGCCATGATGGCGGCGCTCATCACCAGGGTCAGGCTGTACAGCTTTTTCACGCGCGCATGTTCTTTGGCACCGTAATTGTAGCCAATGAGCGGGCGCATACCCTGCACAATGCCGTTGGCAGGCAGGTAGAGGAAGGTCTGCAGCTTATAGTAGATGCCCAGCACCACCACGTAGCTCTGGGAGAACCCGGCCAGCAGACTGTTGAGGAAGGTGACCAGCAGCGAAGGCAGGGCCAGGTTGAGGATGGCCGGCACGCCGATGGCATACAGTCGGCCGTCCAGTGCGGCGTCCGGGCGCAGGCAGCTGCGGCGCAGCCGGATGGGCAGCTCCGTGCGGGCGTAGACGAACAGGTAGACGCACAGGCTCAGCAGCTGGCCGATGCCGGTGGCCAGGGCAGCGCCCGCAATGCCCAGAGCGGGCACCGGGCCAAGGCCGAAGATCAGGATGGGGTCCAGAATGATGTTGCACACGCAGCCGAAAATCAGCGCCGCCATGGTCACCTTCATGCGGCCAACGGCCTGGAACATCTTTTCAAACGCCAGGGCGGCCATGTTGATGGTGGCAAACAGGAACACGATGGTGGAATAGGTGATGCCGGATGCGATCAGGTTTTCATCGGCGGTGAACCGGCGCAGAAAGCCCGGCATAATGGCGATGCTGACGGCGGTGATTACAATGCCGTGCAGCAGCGAGAGCGCCATGCCGTGGGTGGCGGCGGTCTCGGCCTTTTTGTGGTCGCCCGCACCCAGGTACAGGGCGATCATGGCATTGATGCCGATGCCAAAACCAATGGCAATGGCGTTGGCAAAGTTTTGGATGGGGTATACCAGGCTGAGGGCGGTCATGGCGTCCTCACTGATCTGTGCCACAAACAGGCTGTCCACAATGTTGTACAGGGAGTTGACCAGCATCGAAAGGACGTTGGGCAGCGCCATGGACAGCAGCAGCGGCAGTACGGGCTTTTCTTTCATAAAGGATTCGTTCATAGTTCTTTGGCTGCTCCTGAATACGAAAAATGAATTGCTGCTTGAAAGCCCTGTGGGGGCTTTCAGTGTTTTGGCGGGCTTGCCGGGGTGCGGCCCCTCCATCTTGCGGCGCAAGACCGCTGGAGAAAACAAACGCGGGCACAAAAAAGCCACACAATGGCTTTTTTGAAGTCATTGTGTGGCGAAAAGTAGCATATTGCTGTAAAAATACACACGAATTTTATTGACTGTAAGATACCACACCGCCCGGCGGATGTCAAGACTCTGAACTGCAAAAGTATGACTTTTATAGACTTGACCATTTTTCATGGGTACGCTACAATAAAAATGGATATTCTATAAAAAGGAGAGTCCTGCTATGAAATGGATGATCGCATCCGACCTGCACGGGTCGGCGTTCTACTGCCGCAAGATGCTGGAAGCTTTTGCACGGGAGGGAGCAGACCGCCTGCTTCTGCTGGGCGACCTGCTTTACCACGGCCCCCGCAACGATCTGCCCCAGGGCTATGCCCCCAAAGAGGTGATCCCGCTGCTGAACGGCACGAAGCAAAAACTGCTGTGTGTGCGCGGCAACTGCGATGCCGAGGTGGATCAGATGGTGCTGGAGTTCCCGGTGCTGGCGGATTATGCGGTGCTGCCGGTGGGGCAGCGGCTGGTTTATGCCACCCACGGGCACGTATATAATCTGAAGAACCTGCCGCCGCTGGCCCCGGGGGATGTGCTGCTGCACGGCCATACCCATGTTCCGGCCTGGACGGAGTTCGGCGAGGGAAATCTCTACCTGAACCCCGGCTCCCTGAGCATTCCCAAGGAGAACAGCGCCCACGGTTATATGACCCTGGAAGGAACAACTTTCTGCTGGAAAACGCTGGAAGGCGAAGTGTACCATACCCTGAAACTGGACTGAGTACAGTAGTCCGCCGGATGCTGAAAAATCCCGCCGTGAATACGGCGGGATTTTTGCGCTTCTGTGTCCGGAAACAGAACCTTACCGGTAAGAAACTGTCTCAGACAGAGGTTTGCGGGATGCATGGTTGGGCAGGGGGCCGGCACCCTCGGCGGCATAGCCGAGGTCAAGGATCATCAGGATTTCTTCGTTTTCCGGCAGATCCAGCTCTTTGGCCAGCTTCTCCGGGTCAAAAAAGTTGATCCAACAGCTGTCCACACCGGCGTTGGCGGCAGCCAGCATCATGTGCGTGGCCACAATGGTGGCGTCCTCTGTGCCGGAATCCCGCGTTCCGCCGGGATAGGTAAAGGTGTTGGTGCGGTCCCACGCCACAACAACACAGGTGGTGGCACCATACCGGCAGGGCGTAACGGCATCAATTTTGGCCAGCCCTTCTTCCGACTGGATCACGTAGATCCGCTGTTCCTGAAAATTCTTGGCAGTCGGGGCTGCGCGGCCGGCTTCCAGAATGGCGGTGAGCTGTGCGTTTTCCACCTTGCGGGGGCCATAGCTCTTGCAGGAATACCGATTTTCAACGACCTGAGTGAATTCCATAACTGCATCTTCCTTTCTGCTCTCGCGTTGCGGGGAGCTGTCGTCTCCATTTTATCACGAATATGGGCCGGATGCCATTGACGCATCTGCTAAAAATGTCCGGCGAAAGATGGAGGGTTTCATCAGGCGGCAGGACTGCGCACAAAACGCACCGGCGGGCCTTTTCCAACAGGCCCGCCGGTGCGCGTCAGAAGATTCTGAAAGATGTGTTTGCGGAATGGGCGGACGGTTTATTTGCCCATCAGTGCATTCAGAATGCCCTGGCCGAATTCCAGAGAGCCGTTGATGAAGTTCTGGCCAAAGCGGATGGAATCCTGAATGAAGTTGCTGTCGCTCTTGCCTGTAAACCAGTTCAGCATGTTCAGGCCCATGACGCCCACAGCAAGAACGGCTGCACCGGCTGCAACAGCCTTGGGGTTCAGTGCAAAACCGCCGTCAATGGACTGCATCTCATCTGCAGAGAGCATGGAGCAGCGGGCGGGCAGGTTCATCGTAGTGTTTTTCATGGTTTGTGTCTCCTTTGCAATAAAAATGAATTGTTTTAAGATCGGGAAGGAAAGCTCCTTCGCGGAACGATGTCAGTTTACCAAACGACTGTTTGGGTCGTGTTGGTCTTGTGTTTGAAAAATGTAAATGCTTACTTCAGGCCTTTGGTCAGCGGGATGAGGCACAGCAGCGCCACAATGCCCAGCAGGCCGATCACGATGCCCTGCACCAAATGGCCGAACACCATGCACAGGCTCATGCCAACCCCCAGAAGGAGTGCGCCGAAAACGGACAGTGCCGTGATGCCAAGGGCCTTGCCGGTGATGTGGAGGGGCTGCTTGCCTTCCATCCGCCGCCAGATCAGCAGGTCGGCCAGCAGCACGGCCAGACCGATCACGCCGCAGACGATGCCCTGCCGGAACACGCCCCACTCGGGAATGGTGGTCATGCACATGCCCAGCGCAAAAAACACGGTGCCAATGGTGCCAAGGATGAGTGCGATAAAACTGCTCTTTTTCATGACGATTTCCTCCTGTTAATGATGCTTGGAATTCTTCGGTTCATCGTACGCTTTTTCGAGAAAGCGGTTCACGAAAGCGGCTTCGATTTTTTTGTAGGTGCTTACAACGGAATCTTCGATGTCGTAATACGTGCCAATGAGAAAATTGCCGATTTTGCCGGGTTTGATTTTGTACTGTGCCATAGTGGTTCTCCTTTCGGTTGGTTCCGGGGTGTCTGCTGTTTACATGGGGATTGTACGCCCGTTGTGTTTGCCCAATGTTTGCGCTTTGTTTGACTTTTGTAAAAGAAGCTGTTTTTCTGCAGCAAAAAAGGCGGCCGGTCAAAATGACCGGCCGCCTTTCGCGGGAGAGGTTCAGAGCAGGCTGTGCCCTTTTTCGCAAAGGGCGTAGATTTCTTCCATCTTTTCTTCCAGAAACGGTTCCACCTGCCGGGCTTTTTGCTGCTTTACCTTCCGGTAAACAAAGCAGGGCGCAATCCACCCCGCAAAGGCCGGAACGGCTAGCAGAATGCACAGCACGATGTGCGGCGGATTGGCGGTAACGGCAAATACCGAGCCTGCCATAAAGGCTGTGCCCAGCAGGCCGATGACCAGCGCCCAGATGGTGGCCGCACTGGATTTGGAAGCGTCCAGGGCGTGGATCTCCTGCATGTTTGCTTCAAAGTGGCGCTGCAGGCGGGTCAACTCGGTACGGTTCACCAGCTTGTGGCTCCGTTTGAGCCTGAAAGTCACTTTTCCGTTGGCTTCTTTGGGCGGGAACTTTTCGTCCTGCTGCCAGCCGAAGCTTTCGTAGCAGTCCAGGTAAAGGGAAGCACTTTCGTGCTCCACAGTCACTTCCTTGTACTCGTAGGCCGTGAAATGGTTTGCGGCTGGTTCCTTCATGAAATGCATCCCTCCTCATGTTCCGCTGCAGGGGGCTTTGGCAGTGTGACTGTGAAGACGGAGCCTTTTCCCGGTGTGCTCTCCACGGCGATGCTGCCGTCCGACAGCTCCAGAATGCGCTTGACCAGTGCAAGACCAAGGCCGTTGCCCTGGGTGGAATGGCTGGAGTCTCCCTGATAGAACTTGTCAA
The DNA here is from genome assembly GCA_963646665.1 of Bacteroides sp. CAG:545. GTDB lineage: Bacteria > Bacillota > Clostridia > Oscillospirales > Ruminococcaceae > Faecalibacterium. The sequence goes on along the minus strand of CAVIXY010000004.1, from coordinate 2,093 downwards.
AGATATGCTTCACGGTTTCCGGAGCCATGCCGCAGCCGTTGTCCGCAACCGTTACCCGCACGTAGGCTTCTTCCGTCCGCTGGGTCAGTGTGACGGTGCCGCCCTCCGGGGTGAATTTGAACGCATTGGAGAGCAGATTGGTCCAGACGATCTCCATCAGCCCAGTATCCGCATAAACGGCTGCACTGTCCTCAAGGTCTGCTTCAAACTCAATGGCTTTCCGCTCCCAGACCTCCTCGAACTGCACGGCACAATCGCAGAGCTGAGCGCACACATCAAAGGCTTCCGGCACGGGGCGGATGGTCTGTTTTTCCAGCTTGTTCAGCTTGAGCATATTCTGGATGAGGTTTGCCAGCCGTTTGGCAGCATAGCGGATGTTCTCCACCTGTTCGGTTTGCTCGGCCGAAAGGCTGCCGCTTCTCTGCAGCAGTTCTGCGTTGCTGGAAATGACCGCCAGCGGGGACTTGAACTCGTGCGAAACGTCCGAGAAAAAGTCGGTTTTCAGGGTTTCGATGCTGCCCAGCTCTTCCACCATTTTATCAAAGTCCAGGATCATGTGGTCCAGATAGTCGGTTTTGTCTGACGTGTGGGTCGGCGCAACATAAACCGAGAAGTCTCCTTCGGCCACCTGCCGGGTGGCTTTGGCCAGCCGAAGCATAGGTTCCTCGTAGGTTTTGCGGATCTGGCGGCGGGTGAACAGGGTCAGTCCCACCGCTACTGCGCCCCAATAGAGCAGGGGAATATACACCTGCACCCAGCTGGGCCAGCCGAGTTCATCCATGCCCACCAGCAGGCCGGTATGGATGCCGGACATCAGAAACAGTACCCCCAGGTACACAAAGAACAGGGAAGGCGGAAAGATGCTTTTCTGCTTGACCCTTGCCCAGAACTTCGGGCGGCTCATAACAGCACCGCCTTGTACCCGATGCCGCGCACGGTTTTGATCTCAAAGCCATCACAGCCGGAAAATTTATCCCGCAGCTTGGTGATGTAAACATCCACAGCCCGCAGGCTGGTCTCGCTTTCCAGGCCCCAGAATTCATCCATAAGCTGGGCACGGGTAAAGGTCTTTTTGGGGTAGGACAGCAGCTTGTACAGAATGTTGAACTCCCGCGCCGCCACCGGAACCTCTTCGCCGTCCACCTCGGCGGTCACGGCGTCAGCGTCCAGAACCAAATTGCCCACGGTCAGCTTGCGCTCCATTTCAATGTTGGCACGGCGCAGCAGTGCCCGTGCCCGCATTTCCAGTTCGGCCAGTTCCACGGGCTTGACCATGTAGTCGTCAATGCCCAGCTGGAAGCCTTTTTGCTTGGAAGGCAGGTCGTCCTTGGCGGACATGAACAGGATGGGAATGTGCTTGTTTACCGTGCGCACCGTTCTGGCAAATTCAAAGCCGTCCATCTCCGGCATCATGATATCCGAAACGATCAGGTCGTACAGGCTGTTGTACAGCTCCTCAAATGCCAGCTGTGCGTTCAGAACACCTTTTGCTTCAAATCCGCAGTCGTTCAGATAGGTGCAGACGGTTTTGTTCAGCTTGGCATCATCGTCCACTACGAGAATATGGATCATCGGTTTTCCTCCTCCGTGCTTGCCTTTTTTCTTATTCATAGCATAGCGGAACAGTGTTTGGCAAGTGTTTGCCTTTTGTTTCAGAATTGTTAATGCTGCTTTTTACGGAAAAATCATTTGCCCGGAAGGGACTGCTCCGGTTCGGCAGGGAAAACTGAAAATAGGTGTTGCCTGTGCGGCCGGCCCGAAACGGCTTGACAAACGCGCGCAAAAGCGGTAAACTTACAGCGTTATCCGTTATGGGCCTATAGCTCAGCTGGGAGTGCAAGAGTATCGCTTTTGTGCCCCACGGAGTTGTGGGCATTAAAATGGGGAGTATAACGGTTGGTCGCCCAACCGAGTTACACCCCTAAATATGGGCCTATAGCTCAGCTGGGAGAGCATTCGGGCCTTAAAGAATCTGGAGTTATCAACCGTATGCCCCCATTCGGTTTTTGGGGGCTTAAATGTGGGCTCGTAGCTCAGTTGGGAGTGTATTTGATACATTCACAATCTGGAGTTATAGCTCATTTGCGCCCATT
>CAVIXY010000003.1:39469-41955 GCA_963646665.1 Bacteroides sp. CAG:545 | reverse complement strand
GTATCTGCCTGGTGTACACCGGCGGTACCCCCATCGGCTCCCTGAACAAGAACTTTACCTCTCTGGCCTCCAACACCATCCTGAAGATTCCCGTGCTGATCTGGATCGCTCTGATCGTGGCACTGTGCTTCTGGTTCCTGTACAACAAGACCCGCCACGGCAAGTACATGTACGCCATTGGCGGCAACGAAGCTGCTGCTGAGGTGGCTGGTGTCAACGTGGCCGCTACCAAGATCCGCATTTACATCCTGGCTTCCTGCATGTTCGGCCTGGCCGGCTGCCTGCTGGCTGCCAAGTCCGGCGGTGCTTCCGTGAACACTGCGCAGGGCTATGAGCTGGACGCCATTGCAGCCTGCACCATCGGCGGTGTTTCCACCACCGGCGGCGTTGGCACCGTGCCCGGCGTGCTGGTTGGCGTGCTGGTGTTCGAGCTGATGAAGGTTGCTCTGCAGTTCATGAACGTGAACTCTTCCTACACCTACATCGTGCAGGGCCTGGTTATCATTGTGGCTGTGGCCATTGATATCCGCAAGTACCTGGCCAAGAAATAAGATCCCGTTTTGTGGGCCGTCTGCCGCTGTGCAGGCGGCCTGCTTTTTTTCTTTGCAATTTTATGGTACAATGGTGCAAAACACAGCACAGCAGGAGGTGCACAATGGCACAGCAGAACAAAACCACCGAAACACCCGAAGAGCAGCTGGCCCGCCGCGAAGCCGCTCTGACCGCGCGGGAAGAACAGCTGGCCCGCCGCGAAGCCGCTCTGACCGCGCGGGAAGAACAGCTGGCCCGGGAACAGGCCGAACTGGCCGGGCAGAAGGCCGCTTTTGAGGAAGGCCGGAAAAAGCTGCTGGATAACGGCGACAAGAACTTTGTGAATGCAAAAGAAAAAATTTACGATAAGTTTCCGCTGACGGTCCACCAAATGGACATCATCATAGGGGTGCTGTTTGCCCTCATCATCCTGTTTTTGGTGCTGGGCATGACCCACACCAGCTTTTTCGGTCTGTTTGGCGGGTGACATGCTGAGAGCCGGCGCAGATACATTGTATCTGCGCCGGCTCTTTTTCTTTGCTGCATACTTTTGCAAAAGTGATTGCATTTCATCTGCAATATGCTTATAATTTTATAAGAAGCTGCCGGATGTGCGGCAGCCAAAAAGGGGTGTATGGAACAATGAAACAAAAATGGACCGCAGCACTGCTGGCGGGCTGCCTGCTGGCGGCCCTGCTGCTGACCGGCTGCGCCGGTACCAAAACGGCCAGCCGGCTGCGCTTTGGCGTGGCCGGTGAGGGCGGTGTGTACCATGCCTTTGGCGAGGCTTATGCAGCGCTGGAAAATGGGACCCAGAACGGGACTGTAGAACCCAGAACCACTGCCGGTTCTGCTGCAAACCTGCGGCTGCTGCTGGGCGAATACCTGCAGCTGGCCATTGCACAGGCCGACCTGGTGCAGGACGCCTACAACCAAACCGGCATTTTTGCCGAGGAAGAAGGCCGCAGCTTTGGGGCTGTGGCGGCGCTGTACCCGGAAGCCTGCCAGGTGATCGTGCGGGCGGATGCAGACATCCAGACCGTGGAGGACCTGCAGGGCAGGACGGTGAGCATCGGCGCAGAGGAATCCGGCTCGGAGCAGAACGCACGGCAGATCCTGGCAGCTTACGGCCTGAACGATAAGCTGGTGAACACCGTGAACCTGAACTACGAGGACGCTGCCGCACAGCTCAGGGCAGGAAAAATTGATGCCATGCTGATCACCTCCGGTGCGCCCAGCACCGTGGTGACCGAACTGGCCGGGGACTGCGGCATCCGCCTGCTGAATGTGGATGGAGCAGCGGCCCGGCGTCTGCTGGACACGTACAGCGCCTACAGCGCGTATACCATTCCGGCAGGGACTTACCCCGGGCAGGACGCAGAGGTGCAGACAGTGGCCGTCAAAGCCGTTCTGCTGGCCAGCGAAGCACTGCCGGATAAGCAGGTGCAGGCCCTGACCGAACTGCTGTTTGCAAACCGCGAAGCCCTGAGCGAACAGCTGGGCATTGCACTGGACCCGGAAGCCGATGCAGTAGAAGGCGTGGGCATTCCGTTCCACAAGGGGGCTGCGGCGTACTATAAAACGGTGGGCATCACGGTAGAATGAGCCGCCGGGAAACAGAGGGAAAGAAATGAAGATCGAACTGGATATGTATCAGACACTTGCACTGGCGGTGCTGGTGCTGATGCTGGGCAAGTTTTTGCGGGAACGGGTGCGCCTGCTGGAAAAATTCTGCATCCCGGCACCGGTCATCGGCGGCGTGCTGTTTGCCATTTTTTCCTGCATCTGCTATGTGACCGGTGTGGCGGAGTTTGCGTTTGACGACACGCTCAAGGAAGTGTGCATGGTCATGTTCTTCACCTCGGTGGGCTTTCAGGCTAACCTCAAGGTGCTGAAAAGCGGCGGCAAAGCCATGTTTGTCTTTCTTCTGTTGGTGATTGGGCTGATCGCCGGGC
>CAVIXY010000003.1:6710-39459 GCA_963646665.1 Bacteroides sp. CAG:545 | reverse complement strand
GTCCATGGTCGTGTTTCTGGGCGTGGTCATTGTGCTCATCGTCAGCCAGAACTTTCTGGCGGTGGGGCTGGCAAAGCTGCTGGGCGTGGATGCTTTGGTGGGCCTGTGCACCGGCTCCATTCCCATGGTGGGCGGCCACGGAACCGCCGGTGCCTTTGGCCCGGTGCTGGAGGACTTTGGCATCCGGGGTGCCACCACTCTGTGCACGGCGGCGGCTACGTACGGCCTGATCGCGGGCAGCATGATGGGCGGCCCCATTGGCAAGATGCTCATTGAGCGCCACCACCTGCTGGATACCATTGTGCCCGAGGACGACAGCCTGCTGGTGGAAGAAGAAATCAAGCACGAGCGCCACAGCAGTATGTACCCGGCAGCCAGCTTCCAGCTGATCATCGCCATGGGCATCGGCACGGTGCTTTCCAAGGTGCTGAGCCTGACCGGCATGACCTTTCCCATCTACATCGGTGCCATGATCGCTGCGGCCATCATCCGCAACCTGGGAGAGTACGGCGGCAGGTTCACGGTGTATATGGGCGAGATCAACGACATCGGCGGCATCTGCCTGTCGCTGTTCCTGGGCATGGCCATGATCACCCTGAAGATCTGGCAGCTGGCGGAACTGGCCCTGCCGCTGGTGGTGCTGCTGGCCGGGCAGACCCTGTTCATGATCTTCTATGCCGCTGTGGTGGTTTACAACGTCATGGGCCGCGACTACGATGCAGCGGTCATCGTGTCCGGCACCTGCGGCTTTGGCATGGGTGCCACCCCCAACGCCATGGCCAACATGCAGGCTGTGTGCGACAAGTATTCGCCCTCTGTCAAGGCATACCTGCTCATCCCGCTGGTGGGCAGTCTGTTTGCGGATTTCATCAACAGCCTGGTTATTACGGTATTCATCAATTTTATCTGATCCCGTCTTGGAAGTTCGGTGCGCCCCGCGCACCGGGAAAGGAGAGCTGTCATGTCGCTGAAACACCACCTGAAGATGTGGTTCCAGCAAAAGATATGGAACAAGCCGGACCAGTCCCATGCGGAGGAAACCGTGGCCCTGCCGGAGGTGCACACCGGCAAGGTGCATCACGCCTCGGCGCAGGATGCCCATGCGGAAGAACCCATCCGCTACGACAATGTGGCCATTCCGGAAGTGCACATTCACCCGAGGAAAAAATAAGAAAAGGCTGATACAACAAAAGGCTCCTGTCCAGATGGACAGGAGCCTTTTGTTGTTATGCGGCTGCGGAAAGCAGCAGATTTTGTGAGATCACAGGCAGACGTACTTCAGGATGAACAGCACGGTCAGCACGTACATCAGGGGGCTGATCTTCTTCTCCTTGGCCTTGCCGGTGACCACATTGATGATGGTCCAGGAGATCACGCCAATGGCAATGCCTTCCGAGATGCTGTAAGCAGTGGGCATGGCCAGAATGGTCAGGAAGGCGGGGATGCCCTCGCTGGGGTCGTTGAAGTCGATCTTCACGGCGGAACCCATCATGTAGAAGCCCACGATGATCAGAGCCGGAGCGGTTGCAAAGCTGGGGATGGTCAGGAACAGGGGGCTGAAGATGGTAGCCAGCAGGAACAGCACACCGGTGGTCATAGCGGTCAGACCGGTGCGGCCGCCCTCGGTCACGCCGGAAGCGCTTTCCACGAAGGTGGTGGTGGTGGAAGTACCCAGCACAGCGCCGGCGCAGGTGGCAATGGAGTCGGCCATCAGAGCGCCCTTGATATGGGGCAGCTTGCCGTCCTCGTCCAGCATGTCGGCCTTGGATGCCACACCGATCAGGGTGCCCAGGGTATCAAACAGGTCCACGAACAGGAAGGAGAACATGACGGCAAAGAAGTTCAGGATGCCAACACCGGAGAAATCGGTCTTGAACACCTGGCCAAAGGTCTTGCCCAGAGCCGAGAAGTCAAAGCTGATAAAGGCGGTGGGGATCACGCTGTACATGCCTGCATCCGCATTGGGTACATAGATGCCGGTGACCTCGCAGATCATGCCCAGCACCCAGGTGATAAGGATGCCGTACAGGATGCCGCCCTTGACCTTTTTCACCAGCAGAATGGCGGTGATGGCCACGCCGATCAGGGCCAGAATGGCACCCACGCCCACGCTGAGGAAGGTCTCGCCCTTGAAGTGCTGGTAGGTGACCAGGGTGGAGTCGCTGTTCACGATCAGCTTAGCGTTCTGCAGGCCGACAAAGGCCACGAACAGGCCAATGCCCACGCTGACGGCGCTCTTCAGGGTCATGGGAATGGCGTTGAAGATGCCCTCACGCACGTTGGTCAGGGACAGCGCGATGAAGATGATGCCCTCCACAAACACGGCCATCAGGGCCAGCTGCCAACTGTAGCCCATGGTCAGAACGACCGTGTAGGAGAAGTAAGCGTTCAGGCCCATGCCGGGAGCCAGAGCAAAGGGATAGTTGGCCAGCAGAGCCATGAGGGCGGTGCCGACGAAGGAAGCCAGTGCGGTGGCGATCAGCACGGCCTCAGAATCCATGCCCGAAGCGGACAGAATGTTGGGGTTGACCGCAAGGATGTAAGCCATGGTCATGAAGGTGGTGATACCGGCCATGATCTCGGTTTTTACATCGGTGTGGTTCTCTTTCAGGTGAAAGACATTTTCTAACATGAAGAACCTCCAGTGTTATCAGAAACCTCCGGCGGGAACTGTCAGCCGGAGAAGAACAGTACCCATTGTAACACGAAGCATGACAGTTTGTCCATACTTTCGACACAAAATATTCTCAATTTGAACAAAATCTACAAAAGAGTATGACTTTTGTGAACGGCGCGGGCCGCTCCATTGCCGGGAAGCGGGGCAAAAACAAAAACGCCGGGGCGGAATTACAAGGCGGTATTTTCCGGCGAAAAAACGGACGCTTTCAGAAAGGAGCGGTGACACGCACAAAAAATATGCCCTAAATAATACAATCTGCAAAGATTTACACTGAAAATACGGAATGGCCCTGCAAAAGTACGTACTGCCGGACGGGCGGCAGCCGTGGTATCCTGTTGCCATAGCCCGGAAGGCCCGGGCAGAAAGGAGGAAACAGACCAGCCATGGGCCAGACAAAAACCCCCAAAGGACTTGCAAGCCTGAGCCGCGCCACGGATATTCTGAGCACGCTGCTGGCCCAGCAGGTAAAGGACCTGAACACCCGCCAGAAGGCGGCCCGCCTGAGCGGAGAAACCGAGACGGCAGCGGCCATGAAGGGCCTGAAAGAAGCGACTGCCGTGCTGAAGGACCTGGCCGCTGTGGCCAAGACCCTGAACGACCAGGGCACCCAGGCGGAAGAAGCGGAGAGCGGCGTGGTGCTGCTGCCGTGTGTGGAGGAGGAGAGCGAATGATGGAACAGCAGCTCCGTGCATCGGTGGTCTGGCGGCCACAGCCCCGGCAGCGGGAATTCATGAGCCGCCCGGAACCGGAAGCCCTGTACGGCGGGGCGGCAGGCGGCGGCAAAAGCGATGCGTTGATCATTGAAGCGCTGCGGCAGGTGCATATTCCGCATTACCGGGCGTTGATCCTGCGCAAAACATACCCGCAGTTATCGGATCTTGTGGACAAAAGCCAGCTGTATTACCGCAGGGCATTTCCGCAGGCGCAGTACAACGCCACGGCCCATGTGTGGAATTTTCCCAGCGGAGCCAAGATCTACTTCGGCTCGCTGCAGCACACCAAGGACCGCACCAACTACCAGGGCAAGGCATTTGACTTCATCGGCTTTGACGAGCTGACCCATTTTGAGTGGGAAGAGTACAGCTACCTGATGAGCCGCAACCGCCCCACCGGCCCGGGCACCCGGGTGTACATCCGGGCTACCACCAACCCCGGCGGCATCGGCCACGGGTGGGTGAAGGCGCGGTTCATCACCCCGGCACCCCCATTGTGGAGGAATACACGGTGACCCTGCCGGACGGCTCGGAGAAAAAGCTGCAGCGGGCGCGGGTGTTCATCCCGTCCAGCATCTTCGACAACCCCGCCCTGCTGCGCAACGACCCCGGGTATCTGGCCAGCCTGGCCAGTCTGCCGGAAGCGGAAAAGCAGGCGCTGCTCTACGGCAGCTGGGACAGCTTTTCGGGCCAGGTGTTCACCGAGTGGCGCAACGACCCGGCCCACTACCAGGACCAGCGCTGGACCCATGTGATTGCGCCCTTTGCCATTCCGAAGCACTGGCCGATCTACCGGGGGTTCGACTTCGGCTTTTCCAAGCCGTTCTCGGTGGGGTGGTATGCGGCAGACGAGGAGGGACGGCTGTACCGGATCAAGGAGCTGTATGGCTGCACGGGCCGCCCCAACGAGGGCCTGCGCATCGACCCGGTGGAGCAGGCCCGGCGCATCCGGGAAGCCGAGCAGAACGACCCCATGCTGCGGGGCCGGGTGATCCACGGTGTAGCCGACCCGGCCATTTTTGACGAGAGCCGGGGCGAGAGTATTGCCGCCATGATGGAGCGAAGCCCCAACTTCCTGCACTGGCAGCCCGGCGACCACACCCGGCTGGCGGGCAAGATGCAGTTCCATTACCGGCTGGCATTTGATGCCGAGGGCAGGCCGATGTTTCAGGTGTTCCACACCTGCAAACACTTCATCCGCACCCTGCCGAACCTTGTGTACGATGAAAGCAACGTGGAGGACATTGACACCCGGCAGGAGGACCACATTTACGATGAGTGCCGCTATGTGCTGATGGAAAACCCCATCAGCCCGCTGGTGCGTTGTGCGGCTCCGCCGGTGCCGGACGACCCGCTGGACCTGCACCGGAAGGCCCGGTTTTACAGGATATGACCCTCTCAGTCAGCGCTTTCAGGCGCAGACAGCTCTCCCGAAAGGGCGAGCTGATAAAGATAAAAAAGGAGAAACGCGATGGACGAATATCAGACCCAGGAACTGCCGGTGGGCGAGGCCCAGGTGGCCGAAGCCCTGCTGACCCTGCAGCGCTACAAGGCCGGCAAGGCGGCGCTGGACAAGCGCCTGGTGGACAACGAGCTGTGGTTCCGCATGGGGCACTGGAAAAATTACCAGAACGCCATGATGCCCGGCAAACCCCAGCCTTCCAGCGGGTGGCTGTTCAACAGCATTGCCAACAAGCACGCAGATGCCATGGACAACTACCCGGAACCCAATGTGCTGCCCCGGGCAGCGGACGATGAAGAAACGGCGCGGGCGCTTTCCAGCGTGCTGCCGGTGGTGCTGGAACAGGCCGACTACGAGAAGGTGTACAGCGACTGCTGGTGGCGCAAGCTCAAAACCGGCACCGGCGTGACCGGTGTGTTCTGGGATCCGGCAGCCCGGGGCGGCGTGGGGGAAATCGCTGTGCGCAGCGTGAACCTGCTGATGCTCTACTGGGAGCCGGGTGTGGAGGACATCCAGTCCTCGCCGGACTTTTTCAGCCTGAGCATGGAGGACACGGCTCAGCTGACAGCCCGGTACCCGCAGCTGGCGGGCCGCACCGCCGGAACACTGGATGTGCCCCGCTACATCCACGAGGACGGGCTGGACACCAGCACCAAAAGCGTGGTGGTGGACTGGTACTACAAGCGCCCGGACGAAACGGGCCGCATGGTGCTGCACTACTGTAAGTTCTGCAACGGGGTGGTGCTGTACGCCAGCCAGAACGACCCGGCGCTGGCGGCCCGGGGCCTGTACGACCACGGGCAGTACCCCTTTGTGTTCGACCCGCTGTTTGTGGAAGAGGACAGCCCTGCAGGCTTTGGCTACATTGACGTGATGAAGGACTGCCAGACCGCCATTGACAAGATGAACCATGCCATGGACGAGAATGTGCTGCTCTCGGCCAAGCAGCGCTATGTGCTCAGCGACACGGCAGGGGTGAACGAGGAAGAGCTGGCGGATTTCTCCCGGGACATTGTGCATGTGGTGGGCCGCCTGAACGATGACAGCTTCCGCCCGCTGCAGACGATGGGCCTGCAGGGCAACAGCCTGAGCTACCGCCAGAGCCGCATTGAGGAGCTGAAGGAGATCAGCGGCAACCGGGATATGACCCAGGGCGGCACCGTCGGCGGCGTGACGGCAGCCAGCGCCATTGCGGCCCTGCAGGAAGCGGGCAGCAAGCTCAGCCGTGACATGCTCAAGAGCGCGTACCGGGCCTTTGCCCGGCAGTGCTACCTGATGATCGAGCTGATGCGGCAGTTCTACGATGAGCAGCGGGTGTTCCGCATTGTGGGGCAGAGCGGCGAGAACAAATTTGTGCCCTTCTCGGCGGCGGCGCTGCGCCCGCAGCCGGTGCCCGTCGTGGGCGGTGTGGAACTGGGCAGCCGGGAGCCGATCTTTGACATTGTGGTCAGCGCGGCAAAAAAGAGCACCTTCAGCCGCCTGAGCCAGAACGAGACGGCCAAGGAGTGCTACCAGCTGGGCTTTTTTGCCCCGGCCAACGCGGACGCCGCGCTGGCGGCCCTGGACATGATGGACTTTGAGGGCATTGAAAAGGTGCGCCAGCGGGTGCGGCAGAACGGCACCTTGGCCCAGCGGCTGGAACGGGCCCAGGCCCAGCTGGCGGCCCTGCAGGCAAAGCCGCAGGAACCGGCTGCACCGCCTGCAAAAAGCGCTGCGCCGGAAAACAGCAGCACGGCATTGGCCCGGAATCTGCCGGTGGCAGCCGCGGCCCGTGCCATGAATGTATAAAAGGAACAGGAGGTGAAACGAAATGATCAAAGTTTGTTACAGCGAGCTGGACGGCCCCGAAGGCCTGAGCTGCTGCCTGGAAGCGGCGGGCCATGCGGGCTATGCACCCGCCGGGCAGGACATTGTGTGCGCCGGGGCCAGCACCCTGATGCAGGCACTGGTGTACCTGCTGGCGGGGGAAGCCAGCGCGCAGACGGATGCCTGGGATGAGCCGGACGGGCCGCGCCTGACGGTGCGGGCCAAGGCCCCCTGTGAGCCGTGGGTGCAGGGAGCCTTTGAACTGGCCAAGGCGGGCTTTACCCTGCTGGCCGAGCGCTACCCGGACAACCTGCGCTTTGCAGATGTGAGCCGCCGGGGTGAGCAGAGCATGATGGATCTGCAGCTGTTTGCAGAAGGAGATGCTGCGCCTGCTGCCCCTGCCACATCGCTCAGTTCGGCCCAGGCGCAGCAGGCCATTGCCTCCGGTACCATGAAGCCGGGGGAAAACATGCCCCCGCAGCCGGTGCAGGAACCGGCTCCTGCAGAGCCGCAGCCGGAACAGCCCGGGCAGCCGCCCGTCCGGGAGCAGCCGCCCCGTCCGGTGGTGCCGCCCCTGCCGGAACCGGCCCGGAACGCCGTGCGGGAGCTGCACGACCGCTGGGCCGCTGAGGAAGCCCAGCTGCGCCGCAGCCAGCCGGAGTTCAGCCTGCAAAAGGAACTGCGCAACCCGGAAATGCGCCGCTTGATGCAGCTGCCCGGGATGCGGGTGCAGGACGCTTACCGCCTGGCGCACTACGAGGACAGCCTGACCCAGGCCGCACAGGCGGTGGAGCAGGGGGTGGTGGAACGTATCCGGCAGCGGGCTGCCCGCCCGGCCGAAAACGGCATCCGCCCCGGCGGGGCTGCCACTGTGCGCCCGGATGTGGCCAGCATGACCCGCGCCCAGCGGGAAGCTTTGGAGCGCCGTGTGCTGCACGGTGCGCAGATCGAACTGTAAACCCGACAGAGAAAGGAAATGCTTATGATGAATTTTGACCTTCAGCTGTTTGCTGACAACCTGCAGAACACCACGGCGTCCATGTCGCCCGAGATGAAAACCTTTTACGAAAAGCGCCTGATCGACCAGGCCGAGCCGCGTCTGGTGCACGATCAGTTTGCGGATTACTATCCGGTGCCCCAGAACGGCGGCAAGACCATCGAGTTCCGCAAGTACGACAGCCTGCCCAAGGCATCCACCCCGCTGACTGAGGGTGTGACCCCCAACGGCCAGACCCTGAACGTGACTACCATCACCAGCGACCTGCACCAGTACGGCGGCTGGACCCCGCTGACCGATGTGCTGCAGATGACCGCCATTGACAACAACGTGGTGCAGGCCACCCGTGTGCTGGCCAGTCAGGCCGGCCGCACCATGGACAGCATCACCCGCGATGTGCTGGCCGGCGGCACCAACGTGATCTATGCCCCCAAGAACAATGCGGACGGTACCGAGACCGCAGTGGCCAGCCGCAAGGCACTGGATAAGACCTGCACCCTGACCCCGAAGCTCTTCTTCCAGGCAGCGGCCCAGCTGGGTGCCATGAACGCAGACCCCATCGGCGACAGCTACATTGCCATCATCCACCCCTATGCGGCCTATGACCTCAAGACCTGCAGGGAGTTTATTGAGGTGCACAAGTATGCCGACCCGGACACCATGTTCCGCGGCGAGATCGGCAAGCTGGGCAACATCCGCTTCATTGAGACCAGCGAAGCCAAGATCTGGAAGGACGATACCTGCCCGGAGGGCCTGGCGGTGTTCGGCACCCTGGTGCTGGGTGCCCATGCCTACGGCGTTACCGAGCTGGAAGGCGGCGGCCTGGAGCACATTGTCAAGCAGCTGGGCTACGGTGACGACCCGCTGAACCAGCGCGCCTCTGTGGGCTGGAAGGGAATGCGCGCCGCAGAGCGCCTGGTGGAGCAGTACATGGTGCGCATCGAGAGCGTGTCCAGCTACTCTGCCAACGCAGCCGCAAACTGAGGAACCCCCTCACCGTTCCCGGAAGAAAGGAGAAACGATGGCAGAAAAGAAAAATGTGCGCATCCGGCTGTTCAAGGATAACAGCCGCTACAAGGGCGACCTCTTTGTCAGCGTCAACGGCGTGAACTACAAGATCCGCCGCGGCGTAGAAGTGGAAGTGCCGCCCGAGGTGGCTGAAGTGCTGGAGCACAGCCAGCGGCAGGACGAATACACCGCCGCCCGCATTGCCGCAGCGGAAAACGCGGCGCAGTAACCCCGGAGGACCCGGCAGGGAGAGGCCCCGCCGGGTCTTTTTGAAAAGAAAAAGGAGTGTGAAGCATATGACAGCAGGACAGGCGCTGGAACGCGCCGAAGAACTGCGCCCGGGCAGCCGGATCGCGCTGGCAATGCGGCAGGCCTGGCTGCGGGAAGCGGACGCCATGCTGCGGGAACGAGTGTTCCGGCCCAGCGGTGCCGAAGGGTACGGCACGGTGGGTGCGGACATTGCCTGGCAGGATGGCCTGCAGGACGAGGATGTGCTGCTGGTGCCGGAACCGTTTGATGCCCTGTACCCGCATTATCTGTGCGCCATGACCGATGCAGCCTTGGGCGAGACCGACCGCTACGCCGGGGAACAGGCTCAGTACAATGCGCTGTGCACAGAGCTGGCAGCCTGGCTGCGGCGCAGCTGCCCGCCCCGTGCGGCGGTGCAGTGGCGCTGGTGAAAGGAGGCAGAACATGGCACTGGCAAACCGGGCAAAGATCACAAACAGCCGCACCCTGCTGCGGGCCTTTGGCGGGCTGAACGAGACCTACGGCTGCACCGAGGCCGAGTACAGCGCCGGGGTGAATTTTTCGGCCCGGGATTTCCCGGCGCTGAGCACCCGCAAGCCCCGCCGGAAACTGCGCGCGCTGACGGACCTGAACGGAATGTATCATCTGAACGGACTGCTGACCGTGAGCGGCCGGGAACTGGTTTATACCCCGGACGACCCGGACCGGGAAACGGTGCGCTGCCCGGATGCTGTGGCGGACGGCAGAAAAACGCTGGTGGGGCTTGGCACCCGGGTGCTGATCTTTCCGGACAAACTGGCCTTTGACACGGCAGAGGGAACCCTGACGGAACTTGGGGCCAAATGGAGTGCAGAGGGCAAAAGCGTGCGCTTTGCGCCCTGCGATGCAGAAGGCAAAACCTACACCGTGAGCAGCTATGGCAAAAGCGAGCCGGAAAAGCCGGAGGACGGGGAGCTGTTTCTGAAGGTGGAGGACACGGACCACCCCTGGCGGGCGGACGGCACCCTGGAAGTGTACAGTGCGGCGTCCGGCAGCTGGACGGCGGTGCCGCTGGACTACTGCCGCATCACGGCCCCCGGGGCGGAAACGCTGTTTGCCCAGTGGGACACGGTGACCCTGCAGGGCACTGCAGCCGCCGCAGCCGGGCAGTGGGAGGAACTGGACGGCGACCGCATCGTGTACGAACTGCTGGAAAAGGGCCTGCGGGTGCAGGCCGTGCCGAAGGGCGACTATTTTTACGGCACCTTGGTGCAGAACGCTGACAACGCCCAGTGGATCAGCCTGGACGGCAAAGAGACCCGCACGCTGACGGTGAGCGGCACCGTGCAGCTGGAACGGCGGGTGCCGGACCTGGACTTTGTGACCGAGTGCGACAACCGCGTGTGGGGCTGCAGCAGCAGGGAAAACGTGATCTACGGCTGCAAGTTGGGCGACCCCACCAACTGGTTCAGTTACCGGGGCATTGCGGCGGACAGCTATGCGGTCACGGTGGGCAGCGATGGTGCCTTTACCGGGGCGGCCACCTGCATGGGCTATGCACTGTTCTTCAAGGAGAACACGCTGCACAAGCTTTACGGCTCCAAGCCTTCGGATTTTCAGCTTACATCCCTGCGCTGCCGGGGCGTGGCCAAAAATGCGGCCCGCAGCCTGTGTGTGCTGAACGAGACGCTGTATTATCTCTCGCCGGACGGCGTGATGGCCTGGGACGGCAGCATTCCCACCAAGGTATCCACGGCATTGGACGCCAGCCGCCTGGCCAATGTGCAGAGCGCTGTGGGCGGTGCACTGGACGGGCGCTACTACCTGCACGTGTCCCGTGCGGCAGGGGAGCAGACCGAGGCCCGGCTGCTGGTGTACGACACCGAGCGCGGCCTGTGGCATCAGGAGGATGTGTGCTCCTACGAGATGACCAGCACCGGCGGACAGCTTTATCTGTGGGATGGGCAGGCCCTGTGGGCCGCAGACCCCAGCCGGGAACCGGACTGGCAGAACACCGAAGGGGTGGAACAGAGCGTTCCCTTTGAGCTGGTAACCGGCGACATTGGCGTGGACGGCACCGAGCAGCGGTATCTTTCCCGGCTGACGCTGCGGCTGGATGCCGCCTGCTTCAGCACTGTGGAAGTGGCGGCCAGCTACGATGGCGGGCCGTGGGAGACGGTGGCAAACCTTGCCGCACAGAACAGCCGCCGCAGTTACGATTTGCCCTTTGTGCCCCGGCGGCACAGCACCCTGCGCCTGCGGCTGCGCGGCAGCGGGCAGATCACCCTGCGCAGCCTGGCAAAAACGCTGGCCGCTGCCCGGGGCGGCATTTTACAGCCGGAACAGGAGGAATGAGCAATGGCAAGCACCACAGGCCTTGGCAAGATCGGCCTGCCGAAACTGAGCGAGAACATGGACCCGGACGATGCACGGGCACTGCGCAGCTACCTGTATCAGATGCAGGAGCAGCTGCAATATGTGTTGAACAATCTGGATACGGAAAACCTGTCTGACGAGCTGCGTGCAAAGCTCCAGACCTTATAAGAAAGAGAGGTTTTATGGCAACCAAAAAGAAAGAGCAGCAGGCGGCGGACAGCCCCGGCAGCCGCGAAGAGGTGGAGCGTGCCCTGGCGGGTGCCAGCTACAGCCCCGGCCAGAAGGTGACCGAAGCAGCTGATGCGCTGAAGGAATGGCAGGCGAACAAGCCGGGCGATTACCAAAGCCGCTATCAGGGGCAGATCGACTCCCTGCTGGATCAGCTGACCAAACGGGAAGCGTTCCAGTACAGCCACACGCAGGACCCGCTGTACCGCCAGTACGCCCAGACCTACACCCAGAACGCGCACGAAGCCAGTGCGGATGCTGCCGCCCAGGCGGCGGCCCTGACCGGCGGCTACGGCTCCAGCTATGCCGTCAGCGCGGCACAGCAGGCGTATCAGCAGCAGATCGGTGCACTGAACAGCGTTGTGCCCACCTTGTACAGTCTGGCGCTGGATACCTACAACAGCAGCGGGGATGCCCTGCTGGATCAGCTGGACCAGCTGAACACCCAGGAGCAGAGCGCCCAGAACCAGTACAACCAGCAGCTTTCGGATTACTATACCCAGCTGGAACAGAAGGGCGAAGCCTACAACACGGCCTATGCGCAGGATTACGGGCAGTATCAGGACTACCTGAGCCGTCTGGACACCCTGCACGGGTACTACACGGCACAGGAACAGGCCCAGAGCGCCCGGCGCCAGCAGGCCTTCAACGGCGTAATGACCGTGCTGGGGGTCATCGGGGATGCCATCCAGCTGGCCATCAGCGGCACCACCGGCCTTGGCTCCCTGGCGGGCAGTCTGCTGAACACCGGCTACAACATCTACGCAGGAAACCGTGCCTACGAGGCGGACCGCTCTGATACCGCATGGAGCCAGCAGATGCAGGAAAAGCAGCGGCAGGACAGCCTGACCCAGCAGCAGTATGAAAACGCCAGCAGCGAGCGGGCCTATCAGGATGCGCTCCGCCAGCAGGCGTTCAACAACCGGGTGACCAGCGAAAAGCTGGACATTGCCCGGGGCGAGTGGGCACTGAAGCAGTCCAACGCCAAGCAGCAGGCCAGCCGTGGGGCGGACACTGCCGCTGCAAAGGGCAGCAGCCCGGCGGGCGGCACGGCATCCGGTCAGACCGGCACCGGCACAGCGCAGAGCACCGGCAGCACAGCGCGCACGGGCAGTGCAGCAGTGCCGTTTACGGCGGCGCTGCTGCGCAGCCGCGGCAAAAGCGATGCGGCCATTACGGCAGCCCTGCAGAAAGAGGGATACTCGGCAGCAGAAATTGCAAAGATCCTGAAACAGATGAACCAGTAAAGAAAAAAGAGGAGGCGTCCATCATTTGATGGCCGTCTCCTCTTGCTGTATCAGTAAAAAAATCCGCCGTTGCTGTTCGAGTCCCACTGGGCACCCCCACCAACAAAAAAATCCGCCGATGCAAAGCATCAGCGGATTTTTGGTGGGGTGCCCAGTGGGACTCGAACCCACGGTCTCCAGATCCACAATCTGGCGCGTTAACCGACTACGCTATGGGCACCACATAGATGCGCCCGAAGGGACTCGAACCCCCGGCCCACTGCTTAGAAGGCAGTTGCTCTATCCACCTGAGCTACGGGCGCACGTTGTTATCCCATTGGGTTCCTTTATGGCGGCAGCCGTGTGTCGGCACACGCTGCGAGAAGTATAATACCATACCGGACCCGTTCTGTCAAGAAAAAATGCGAAAAAAGTTTTTTCTTTTTGCAGCCGGCCTTACAGCAGCCACATGCCGACATAGCCCAGCGCAAAGCCAAGGGCTGCGCCGCATACCACGTCCCGCACGGCGTGCACGCCGGTGAGCACCCGCAAAATGCAGATCAGCACCGCAATGCCCGCCATCACCCAGCCCACAGCCGGGTAGAAATACAGCCACACCATGGACAGCACGGCGGCGCTCAGCGCATGGCGGGACGGAAAGGAATGCCCCTTTGTGTTCTTTTGCACCAGCGGAACAAACCCGGGCTGCTCGTAGGGGCGCGGAACGTTCAGCCTGGCCCGCAGTGCGGTGCCGCCCCAGAAGGTAAAGCCCGGCACCAGAATGGAACGGGCAATCAGCAGCATAAAATCAAGGGCGGCCTGTTTCTGCACCAAAAACAGCTGCACCAGGTGTACATTGAGCAGGCACAGCAGCACCGGGTAGCACACAAAGGGCACCAGCGGCAGCCAGTGATCCAGCAAAATCACGCAGCGGCGGAGAGCGGGGTGTGCGCCAAACCAGCGGTACAGCGGCTCGTATTGTTCTGCACGCATGGCAGATTCACCTCCCGGTTCAGAAGCAGGTGTCCAGATAATTTTCCACATCGAACGGTTCCGGCGTGGAATCCTTGCGCAGATACAGCGGGTGGTGCGGGTGGCCCTTTTTGCTGCGCCTGCCAAAGGTGACCCACGGAATGTTCCGCTCCCGGGTCAGGGCCACCATCTCCCGCATCAGGCCGGGCAGGTAGTCCCGTTTTTCAATCAGGGTGCCCCAGGCGGCCCACATGGTCGGCTCGGTTTCGGCCAGCACGGCCCGGAGCCACCGCAGATTCTCTTCGCACAGGGCACGGTCCGGCACACGGTCCATGTCGTTGGGGTCGGTGGCGCGCTGGGGATAAACATTGAACATGATCCAGCTGTCAAAGCCGTTGGCAGCGGCCAGCCGCTCCACGCTTTTCAGGGTGGGGTCCAGCGCGCCTGGCTGTGCGGTGCTGGGGTTGATGCCGATGCATACCAGCGGGCGGCGGCCCACACGCCCCAGAACAAAGCGGTAGGGCTGGTATGTATGCGGCTCGTAATACCACAGGCCGCCGGGGTATTCATCGGCTTTCAGCAGGGGAAGGGTTTCGGTTTGCATGGGGGATACTCCTATCATTCGATCAATTTCTTCTATCGTACCCGAAATGTGCGGATAAATCAACACTTTTGTGCGGCAAACTCTCCCACAAAAACAAATTTCATGGTATACTGGGCTGAACGGTGCAGCACTGCTGCACAGCGCCCCCAAAACGGAAGGAGCAGCTTATGCTGGAAGATTACAAAAGCGCGCTGAAAGCCGGTCAGCGCGCATACCGTGCCTGCGTGGCACGCGGCCAGTCGCCCTATCTTGCGGTGCTGGACGATATCCTTACCAATGTCAACATTGTGGCGCAGGAGCCGCTGGGCCTGGTGGAGATCCCGGCGGAGAGCATTGTGGGCACCAAAACCAGCGGGCGGCACACTGCCTTCGCCCCCAATTTTATGCCGCTGCTGGAGGCAGACACCGAGTTTGCGTCCAAGTGGTCGAACCTGTGCGATGCCCACCTGGAAGAGGGCATCCAGACCCCCATCATTGCCTACGAATACCTGAACAAGTTCTATGTGCAGGAGGGCAACAAGCGGGTCTCGGTGCTCAAATATTACGGGGCCGTCAAAATTGCGGGCACCGTGACCCGGCTGGTGCCGGAGCGCAACGACACGCTGGAAAACCGGATCTACTACGAATTTCTGGATTTCTACCGCCTGTCCCGGATCAACTACGTGCATTTTTCCAAGTTGGGCGGCTATGCCAAACTGCAGACGCTGGTGTGCAAGGCTTCGGACGAGAGCTGGTCGGATGATGACCGGCTGAACTTTTCCTCGGTGTACACCATGTTTGAACAGCAGTTCCATGCCCTGGGCGGCGACCGGCTGAAGCTGACCACCGGCGATGCACTGCTGGTGTACCTGTCGGTGTACCGCTATGCAGACGCCTGCCAGACCACGCCTGCTCAGATGAAGCAGAACATGGAAAAACTGTGGAACGAGGTCAAGGTGCTCACAGAGCCGCAGGCGGTGGAACTTTCGCTGGAGCCGACCCAGAGCGCGGAACCGCTGTTTTCCAAGCTGAACATCTTCAGCTCCAGGCCCAGTGTGCTGCGGGTGGTCTTTCTGCACGAGCACAATGCCCAGAACAGTGCCTGGGTGCGGGGCCACGACAAAGCGCGCGCAGCTCTGGCCGAGGAATTCCCGGACCGGCTGATCATCAGCTGCTGCGAAAACGTGAATCCGGAAGTGGATGCGGAACAGATGCTGGAAGAGGTGGCCCACAACAACGCCGATGTGGTGTTTACCACCAGCGCGCGGATGCACACCGCCTGCCTGAAGGTGGCGGCGCAGCACCCCAAGACCCGCATCCTGAACTGCTCGCTGAACGCACCGCATCCGCTGGTGCGCACCTACTATCCCCGCACCTATGAGGTTACCTACCTGCTGGGCATCCTGGCCGGTGTGCTGACCAAGACCGAGCGGGTGGGCTACGTGGCGGCCAACCCGGTGTACGGCATTCCGGCCGCGGTAAACGCCTTTGCCCAGGGCCTGAAAACCGTGCGCCCGGACGCCCGGGTGGTGCTGCGCTGGGCCTGCCTGCCGGATGCCGCCCATCCGCTGGATTTCTCCGACCGGCCGGATGTGGATATCTTCTATGCCCGCAGTGAAAAAGAGCCGGAGGGCACCCACCGCGACTACGGTTTGTGCCGCCGCCGTCCGGACGGCAGCCTGGAGCCGCTGGGCCTGCCGGTGTGGAAATGGGAGACCTTTTATGTGGAGATCATCCGCTCCATCTTTGACGGCACCTGGGACAGCAGTGCCAACGGGGCCAGAGCTGTGAATTACTGGTGGGGAATGCGCAGCGGTGCCGAGGAGATCACCTATGAGGAGGGTTTGCCGGCAGGGACCCTGCAGCTGCTGGATCTGATGGAAAAGCTGCTGAGTGAGGACGACCTGCGCATCTTCCCGGAGGAGTTGTACGCCCGGGGGCATGTGCTGCACTCGCCGCAGGCGGCTGCCTACACCCCCAAGGAACTGATGGAAATGGACTGGCTGGATGAATGCGTGGAGGGCGCACTGCCCCACTACGATGAACTGGATGTCAAGACCCGCACCCTGATGGCGATCAACGGCCTGGACAACCTGAAAGGCCTGGAAAAGTGATCCTGCTGAACGGCAGACGGAGAACGGAGCGAATCAGACGTGAAAATTCTTGCAATTTCCGATGTTCCATCCAAAGCGCTGTGGGATTATGGCACCCGTGAACATCTGGAGGGAATCGACCTGATCCTTTCCTGCGGGGACCTGCCCCAGAAATATCTGGAATATCTGACCAACTTTACCACAGTGCCCATCCTGTATGTGCATGGCAACCACGATGGCAGCTACAAGGACAATGAGCCGGGCGGCTGCATCTGCGTGGACGATAAGGTGTTTGTCTGGAAAGGGCTGCGCATTATGGGGTTGGGCGGCAGCATCCGCTACAACCGCGAGGATACCTTTCAGTACACCGAGGCGGCCATGCGCCGCCGGGTGCGCAAACTGTGGTTCCAGGCCCACAGGGCGGGCGGCATTGATCTGCTGCTCACCCACTCGCCGGCCAGCGGGCTGAACGATGGCACCGACCGCGCCCACAAAGGCTTTGAATGCTTCAACGATGTGCTGGACGAGTACCAGCCGCAGTGGTTTGTGCACGGGCATGTGCACCTGAATTATGATGCCAAACTGCCCCGCGTGTGCACCCGGGGCGGCACCACGGTGATCAACGCCACCGAGCGCTATGTGTTTGAGATCCCGGACCCGGACCCGAAGGCCGCGCGCAGATTTTTGTGGAAAACAAAATAAAAGGAAAAACGCCTGCCGCAGCAAGCCGCTGCAGCAGGCGTTTTCTCATTGCATGAATGGAGCCGGTGGATGGGAACGGAGTAAGCCATGTGCAGTGCAGGGTGCGGGCCGCCCAGCACACGGCAGAAAATTACAGATCCAGTTTGCCGGAAACCTTGTTGATCACGTAGTAGGCAGCGCCCTCTTCCGGCTTGACGTAGACCTTGCAGGACTGCACGCCAACCTTGTGGGTGGTGCGGTAATCGGCCTTGGCGCGGTCGATGATGTCGGTAATGTTATACTGCTTGCCGCTCAGCTCCACATACAGCTCAGGGGCCAGCGGCGGACGGCCGCGGCGGGCGGGAGCCTTGGTGGACTTGCGGGTTTTGGGTTCGGCAGCAGGAGCTTCAGGGGTGACTGCTGCGGCGGTCTTTTTCTCAGGCATAGTACAAACCTTCCTTCTGTATTTTACACGGAAACCGTGTTGGCTCCAACATAAACGAATTACTTATATAATAGATTTTTGTGATTGGTTTGTAAAGTCTTTTTTGGAAAAAACATCGGAAAATCAGCAGGAAATAAAAGCAGAAACTGAAGGGACCGGAATCGGGCCGGTAGTTTGCAACATAAATATCACAATCTGACGCAAAAGTGCAGGTTTTCTGCACAAAAACCGGAACCGCCGCAAGGGGGAAACGCAGCCGGTAAATCCGGCTTGTACGGCAGGCAGATTTACCGGCGGCAAAGCTCTTCAGCGTGCTGTACAACGGGCAGCAGAAGCTCTTCGTCCCAGTCCTCGGCCAGGGTGAAAAGCCCCTGGTAGATGGCGTACTGTGCATCGGCGTCCGGGCGCTGTGCAGCCAGGGTGCACACGGCAGAAAGCAGCCGCACCTTGAGCGCACGCACGGCAGGCGGGGCGTTCCACAGGCGGGCCAGGTCGTAATCGTTTGTGTTGCCGCAGGGCATGGCGCAGGTGGCGCAGTTGGGGGCTACGGCCTGCTTTTCGGTGCGGGCAATGTCCAGCATCCGCTGCAGTTTTTCCACTGGGGCATCCGGCTGTGCGGCCAGCCGCAGTCCGGCGTTGAGCACCTCGTCCGTATTGACGGTTTTCGGCTCGCTGGTGGTGGCGCGGGCCAGCCCGATGAGCACCCCCAGCAGGGTGTCCCGCAGCTGCTGGGCAGCGGTTTCCGGGGCGGTGAAAAGATGGTTCATGGCAGTTCCTTTCTCAAGTGGATTCCTGCGGAAAGTATAGCCGATTTTGCTGCCGTTTACAAGCCGGAAAAATCCAGAACAGATCAAACAAAAAAGTCCCCTCTTTCGAGGGGACAAGCGGAAGATTAAATCATGCCCGGCACTTCTTTGGCCAGCATCTCGGCCAGCTGTGCATGGCCCCTGCGGGTCAGGTGCATGAAGTCTACCTGGTTGAACTCGCAGTCCTTGGCGTCTAGGAAGTGCACGCCCTGGCGCTCGCAGATGATGCGGAACTGCTCGGCCACCCCGGCGGATTTCTCCACACAGCCATCGCCCATGACCGGGTCGTGGAAACCGGCACCGATGGGAGGAGGTGCCACCACTAGGATGTTGGGCTGTTTGGTGCCCCAGCAGTCCACGCTCTTGGCCTTCAGGATCAGGCGCTCCATGCCCACCGCAATGCAGGCGGCGTTGGCCCCAAAGCGCTCTTTGACGTCATTGGTGCCCAGCATGATGATGAGCAGGTCGATGACCTCGTGGCTCTTGAGCAGGGCGTAGATGGCACTCAGGGCATCCATGGACTCGTGGATGGGGTCCACAAACACGGTGGTGCGGCCGGAAAGGCCCTCTTCCGTTACCAGGTATTCATCGCCCAGCGCCTTCTGCAGGCGGCAGGTCCAGCGCTCGTCCTCGTTGAAGCGGATGCCGTGGTCGGCGCAGTCGTTGGGGTCGGCACAGTAGCCGTGGGTGTTGGAGTCGCCCAGGCAGAGAATATGTGTTTTCATAAGTCCTTACTCCTTTTCCATCGTCTGTTTGAAGTAATACACAGCGCCCACCATGCCGGCATCGTTGTGCAGCTGCGCGGCACGGATCTCCAGCCCCTCAGCAAAGGCAGGCATCACGGAGGCTTTCACCTTGGCCGCAATGGGGTCGATGAGCAGTTTCTGCTGGGCACTTACGCCGCCGCCGATCAGGATCAGCTGCGGGTTGAAGATGTGCACCATACCAGCCAGGCCCTGGGCAATTTCGTCCGTCCAGGCGTCCAGCAGGGACAGCACCGTTTTGTTTCCGGCTTCAGCCGCAGCAAAAATGGCTCGGCCATCCACCAGGGCGGGGTCCTTTTCCTTGGCGGCACGCACCAAAGCTGTGGTGGCGGCGTAGCGCTCCCAGCAGCCGGTGGCACCGCAGCTGCATTTTACGCCGTCCAGTGCGTGGGTGCGGTAGTGGCCCAGCTCACCGCCCAGGCCGCGGGCACCTTCCAGCAGGCGGCCGCCGGTCAGGATGCCGCCGCCCACGCCGGTGCCCAGGGTAACACCAATCACGTCCGTATAGCCCTGCGCCCCGCCGACCCACACTTCACCTAGGGTCATGCAGTTGGCGTCATTGGCCACGGTGACCGGCAGGCCGAGATCTTCTTCCAGCGCTGCCTTGATGGGGCTGCCGATGTAGTTCGGAAAGTTGCCGCAGGTGCCGGCCACAATGCCTTTGCGGCTGTCGATCTGACCGGTGGCGGATACGCCCACACCGGCAAGGCTTTCCGCCGGAATGGAATTCTGGGTCAAAAACTCTTTTGCGGCCTTGCGCACGGTGGTCAGCACGGGGGTCTGATAGCCGTCAAAACTGACGCTTTCTTCCCCTTTGACCAGCACGTTGCCGGTCTCGTCCACAATGCCCAGCTTGACGGAGGTGCCGCCAATGTCAATGCCAAAATATTGTTTCATGCGGCTTCTCCGTTTACTTCTTCATGGCGTTGATCGCGCCGGTAAAGCGGGCGGTGATCTCGGCCGGGCGGGTAATCGCACCGCCCACCACCAGGGCAAAGGCACCGGCTTCCAGCGCCTTTACGGCCTGCTCGGGGTAGTGAATGTGGCCTTCGGCAATGATCTTGGCCGGGCACTCGGTGGCCAGTTTGTGCACAAAGTCAAAGTCGATGTCGTCAATGCCCTGGGTCTCGGGGGTGTAGCCGCGCATGGTGGTGCCCACAAAGTCGGCACCGGCGGCGGCGCAGGCCATGGCATTTTCAAAGTTGTCGCAGTCGGCCATCAGCAGCTGATCGGGGTACTTGGCCTTGATGGCGCGGATGAACTCCGCAGAGGTGCTGCCGTCCGGACGGATGGCAGCGGTGCCCTGCACGGCCAGAATGTCCACGCCGCAGGCCACCAGCTCGTCCACTTCCTTCATGGTCACGGTGATGTGCATGGTGCAGGGAGGATACTCCTTTTTGATGATGCCGATCACTGGCAGATCCACCACCTGCTTGATCTGGGTAATGTCGCGCACGGTGTTGGCACGGATGCCCACGGCACCGCTCATGGCAGCGGCCTTGGCCATCAGCGGCATCACGCCGCCCTCCTTGGTGTACAGCGGCTCGGTCTCCAATGCCTGGCAGGAGACGATCAGGCCGCCTTTGATCTGAGCAAACAGTTTTTCCTTATCCATTTCAGATTCCCTCCATCTCAATTTTGACCACGGCTTTGCGCAGCCGGGCACAGTCCGGCCGGGCAATGCTGGGCCGGTGCAGCTCCAGCGGGAAGAACAGGGCAAAACGCTCTTCTCCCAGGGTGCCGGTCACGGCATCGGCGGTGTCCACAAAGCCGATGTCCCCGGCAAAAGGCTTGACTTCGGTGCCGGGAGCCGAGGCAAAGCCCCAGCGCTCGCCGCCGGTCAGGTCCACCTGCAGGTCGGCATATTTTTTGTGGTATTCCAGGTGAGAGCCTTCCTGCGGCTGCAGGTCGGCGTCCATCACGTTGATGAATACCTTTTCGCCATCCACTTCGGTGCGGCCCAGCGGCAGGTCCGCCAGGCTGTGGGCCAGCAGGTAGTCAATGGCAGTGTCCAGATTGGGGTGCAGCCCTTTGTAACGGGCCAGATGCGCCAGTGTATCGCAGATCATGGGACCACTCCTCCAACAAAAAGAAGCGCCCGCCTCCCCTCTGAAAAGAGACGGAGAGGGGGCGCTGTTCGGTTTTACAGTTTGGCGATGGCGGCTTCGATCATGGCCTGTGCTTCGGCAATGATGGGTTCATCGCTGGGGATCAGGCCGGGCATCGGCTCACGCACGCCGCCCAGCTCCAAGCCGTACATGCGGCGCAGGATCTCCTTCTGCACGGCATACAGGTTGCCGTGGGCTTCGCACATCTTGTAAATGATGCGGTCGGCATCGTACTGGATGGCCTGTGCTTCCTTGATCTCACCCTTGTTGATGTGATCGTTCATGGCCAGGTACAGCTCGGGCATCACGGCGTAGGTGCCGCCGATGCCGCCGTCTGCGCCGATGGCGCGGCCGGCAACGAACTGCTCATCCGGGCCGTTGAACACCACGAAGTTGCCCTCGCCGCGGGCGGCAATGCCGGCATCCTTGAACATCTGGATGTCCTGGGTGGGCATGGAGCTGTTCTTCACGGCCACCACATTGGGGTTCTTCAGCATTTCCTTCAGCAGGCTCATGGTCAGGCCGGTGCCTGCCAGCTGGGGAATGTTGTAAATGACGAACTCGGTGTTGGGGGCAGCAGCGGACATATCATTCCAGTACTTGGCAATGGCATACTCCGGCAGGTGGAAGTAGATGGGCGGAATGGAAGCAATGGCGTCCACGCCCACGCTCTCGGCATGGCGGGCCAGCTCGGCACTGTCGGCGGTGTTGTTGCAGCCAACATGTGCGATCACGGTGATCTTGCCCTTGGCCTCACTCATCACGGCTTCCAGCACAGCCTTACGTTCATCCACATGCTGGTAGATGCACTCGCCGGAGGAACCGCCCACATACACGCCCTTGACGCCTTTGGCGATCAGGTGGCGGGTCAGTGCCTTGACCCCTTCGGTGGAGATGTTGCCCTCTGCGTCATAGCAGGCGTAGAAGGCGGGAATAACACCCTGGTATTTCTTGATGTCTTTCATGATTCACCCTTCTTTACAAAAATTGATCAAGCTTCATATGCTTTCAGTCCGGGCAACAGCAGCAGCGCCCTCTTGCGGTGCCCAGCGTCTGCAAGGCCCTTGGTGCGGGCCTTGCATCCTGCTGACCGCGGCGCCAAAAATTGCTCCCTGTTCATCAAGCTTCGCACGCTTGTGGTTCGGGTAACAACAGCAGCGCCCTCTTGCGGCTCCCGGCATCCGCTTCGTGCCTTGGTACGGCACTCGCGTCTTGCAGGCCGCTGCGCCAAAAATTTCTCCCTGTTTCGGCCACTGGCCGCGGTCGAAATTTTAGCCCTTAACAGCACCCATTGCGATGCCCTTGGTGAAGTACTTCTGGAAAATGAGGAAGATGATGATGATAGGCACAGCGGCCAGTGCGGCACCGGCCATGATCAGACCGAAGTCGGTGCTGTTCTCGGCCTGCAGCTTTGCAATGCCCAGGGAGATGGTCAGGTTGCTGGTGCTGGACAGCATGATCAACTGCATGAAGTAGTCGTTCCAGCTGTTGATGAAGGTAAAG
This sequence comes from Bacteroides sp. CAG:545, assembly GCA_963646665.1. Lineage (GTDB taxonomy): Bacteria > Bacillota > Clostridia > Oscillospirales > Ruminococcaceae > Faecalibacterium. Next base: position 16,780 of record CAVIXY010000003.1, on the reverse strand, counting down.
ATGGCCAGTGCACCAATGCCCGGCTTGACCATGGGCAGCACAATGTCGATGAAGGTCTTGGCTTCGCTGGCACCGTCAATGCGGGCAGCTTCCAGCATTTCAGTGGGAATACCCTCACTGAACTGCTTCATCAGGAACACGCCGAAGGGCCAGCCCACAATGGGGAAGATCACGGCCCAGATGGTGTTGTACAGGTTCAGGCTGCTCATCTCGCGCAGCAGGGGAATCAGGATGACCTGCTTGGGCAGAGCCATGGCGCACACGATGAGGGTGAACAGCAGCTTGCGGCCCACAAAACGCTTTTTGGCCAGTGCATAACCAGCCATGGCGGCGGTGATGCAGGTGAGGATCATGGACATGACGGCCATGAACACAGTGTTGACCATCCAGCGGATGGCAGCGGGCACGGTGGGACCTACCGAGAAGTAGATCGGCTCACCATCAGCGCTGAAGTGGCTGCCAAAGGGCACGGCCAGCTGCCACAGCGGGGCACTCTTGCCGGCAAACAGCTTCTGATAGTTGGTCAGCACCCACTGGTCCGGCCACCAGACCGGGGTGGTGGAGTTGATGGCGGCACCGGTCTTGAAGGAACCGGTGATGATCCAGTACAGCGGGAAGGCGAACAGCACCGCGATGATGCTGATCAGGATCAGGGCCAGGATCATATAGGCGCTCATTCTCTTGAGCTTGCCGGGGTGACGCTTCAACGGTTTTTGCTTTTTTGCAGTTGCACTCATTGCTCGGCACCTCCTTTAATTTTCCTGGTTGCCCAGTTTGAACTGAACAGCCGACAGAATGGCGATGATAACGGCCAGAACCACGCCCATTGCGTTGCCGTAGCCGTAGCGGTACAGCTTGAAGGCGGTGTAATAGATGTAGTACATAATGGTATCGGTGCTGTGGTTGGGGCCGCCGGAGGTCAGCAGCTGGATCAGTGCAAAGCACTGGAAGGAGTTGATGGTGGTGATGACCAGGATGTACAGGGTGGTGGGCATGATGGCAGGCCACTTGATCTTCCAGAAGCACTGGAAGTCGGTAGCGCCGTCCACTTCGGCGGCTTCCACAATGGACTGGTCCACATTACCCAGGGCGGAAACATACAGCACAATGGGCTGGCCCACGGACGTGGTGAGCAGGATCAGGATGATGCAGCCCAGAGCAAAGCGCTCGTCACCCAGCCAGTTGATGTTCTTGTCGATGATGCCCAGGGTCTTGCCCAGGTAATTGAAGATGCCGTAGTAGTTGTTGTACATCCACTTCCACACCACGGTAACGGCCACAGAGCCGGTAACCACGGGCAGGTAGAACACGCAGCGGAACAGGCTGGTGGCCCACTCCGGAAGGTCTACGATGGCGGAGGATACCCACAGCGAGAACGCGCAGGTAACCGGCACCGAAACCACCACAATGATGAAGGTGTTCTTCAGTGCACCCAGGAAGATGGGGTCGGTAAACAGTTCCTTGTAGTTTGCCAGGCCCACAAAGATGTCGGCACGGTTCATGGTGGAGTCAAAGAAGCTGGTCACCATGCACAGCACCATGGGGTAGATCACGAAGCCCAGGAAGAAGATCAGACTGGGCAGCAGGAAGCAATAGGAGGCGAAGGTCTCGCGCCGGACCAGTGCACTGCTGCGCTTGGGCTCTTTGATTGCTGTTTTTGCAGCCAAGAGGATCACCAAACCTTTCTTTCGGCGTTGGATTTTCATAAAAAGGCCCCTCCCTCGCCGGGATCTTCGAGGAAGGGGCAAAAGTTCAGTTCAGGTTCTCTGTCCCCGGCAGAGCGGGTGAATTATGCCTGTGCGGCAGCGTTTGCGTTGTCCACAAAGGTCTTGACGGCAGTTGCCACGTCCTCGCCGGTGCCAACACGCTGCAGCATGTTCCACCACTCGGTACGAGCGGTGGCCCAGCCCGGAGTGATCTGATAGTAGTCGCCCAGGTAGTTCATGAACTTGCTGTACTCGCTCATGATCTCGTTGCCTGCGTAGATGTCGCCCACGCTGGAACGAACCGGGAAGTAGGTGGAAGCCAGCACGCTGTCCTTGACCTGGTCGGGGTCGGCAGCAATGAAGTCAATGAAGGTCTTGGCTGCTTCGATCTTGGCCTCATCGCCGTTGTCGAAGATGCCGAAGCCCCAGATACCGCCGCACAGCTTCGGATCGCCGCTTTCGGTGGGGAATGCCATGGGCATGATCTCATCGCCGCTGTTGGTCAGGCCGGCATCGTTGTTGTCGGTGTTCAGCTGCTGTGCAATGTTCCAGCAGAATGCCATCTGCAGGGTGCCGTTGCGGAACAGGGTGATCTCCTCACCGCCGTTGATGGAAGCATCAAAGTTGATGCCATCGGTATCGTACAGGGTCTGGATGGCCTTGATGTTCTCAGCGGAGTCGGCCGTGTACTTGGTGTGGGCTGCATCGGTAAAGGTGCCGCCGTACATATTGTTGATGATGGCGCGGGTGCCCTGGTCGCCGCCCTGGCCGCTGCAGTAGATGGCTGCCACGTTCTCGTAGCCGCCCTTGTACAGAGCGTCCACGGTCTTGAGGAAGTCATCGGTGCTCCAGGTGTGCTTGTCGGTGTCAATGTACTGGTCTGCGCCCACTTCCTTGACCTTGGTCATGTTCACGGCCATGCAGTGTGCGGTCATGCACAGGGGATACTCGTAGTAATCACCGGCATCGTTCTTGCAGGCAGACTCCACGGACTCGTAGATGTCCTTCTTGGCATCATCGGTCCACAGGTCGTTCAGCGGAGCCATAACGCCCTTGGCACCCCAGTTGGCAACCAGACGCTCGGGGCCTTCCATGACCAGATCGGGTGCGCTGCCGCCCTCGATGGCGGTGTTCACCTGGTCGTCACCGTTGGTGTAGTCCAGATATTCCACAGTGACCTTGATGTCGGGGTACTTTGCGTTGAAGTTGGTGACGATCTCCTGCACGGTGTCATCATTGCCCCAGCCGCCGATGGGGTATGTCCACAGCTTGATGCTGGTGGCTGCTGCGCCGGAAGCAGCAGTGGAGCTTGCAGCAGAAGAAGCAGTGGTGGTGCTGGAAGAAGAACCGCCGCATGCGGCCAGAGCACCGGCAGCGCTCAGCATACCGGCGGCTTTCAGGAACGAACGGCGAGAAATGCATTTTTTCATAATAGTTTCTCCTTGCTCTTCATCAATTCTTCGATTCACGTTGTCTGCGGCTGTCGTGTCCACAACCGCTGTTGATGGCTCCATTATAGAAAAACTTTTTCATTTTGTCCATTCGTGGTTTTCATAAATTTTCATTGTGGAAATGGTCAACTTGCACAAGTTTGTGGGATATCAGAAAAAATACGAAATAATCGGGAGCTTTACTCGTTAAAATAGTTACAAAACGGTACAAAAACAGAAAAATACGTGAAAGTCTTTTTCGTGTTGAAAATGACAAATCTGAAAATGCTTTTCACAAACGGGAGCTTTTTTTCTCCAGAATCTGTGCCCTCTGCACAGAAGCAGACACAAAAATGTAGTCAAAGCGCCTCTTGCGAAGCCGCTTTGTTTCTTTTATACTTTTTAGGTAGAAAGTGTTAGGAAACGCAGCGGCAGCAGGTGCCTTTGCGGCTGCCGGGTTAGGAGCAGGAGAATGTCTACAAATTTTTGGGAGCTGCTGCAGCAGCATCAGGGAGACCTGACCAAGTCCGGGCGGGCTGTGGCAGACTATTTGGTCCAGCACGCATCGGAAGCGCAATATCTTTCCATTTCATCCCTGGCCAAGGAGTGCCGGGTGGCAGAAGCAACGGTGTTCCGCTTCTGCCGGGCACTGGGGTTTGAGGGCTACCACGAAATGCGCATTGCCCTGGCCCAGGCCAATGCCACGGGGGCGCTGGTCAACCAGCAGGCACCGGGACCGGATGCCGACACCGCCACATTGTGCGAACACGCCAGTGCCCTGTTTATGACCGCCATCAACGGCACCCAGAACGCCCTTTCGCCGCAGGCGGTGGAGCAGGCGGTGGCCCTGCTGCACAAGGCGCGGCAGGTGTTCTGCCTGGGGCAGGGCGGCAGTATGCTGCTGGCCAACGACATCTGCGCCCGGTTTGCGGGCATCAGCAATAAGTTCCGCACGGCAGGCGACAGCCACATGCAGATGATGGCGGCCAGCCTGATGACCGAAGAGGACGTGGTGCTGTTTGTATCCTACTCGGGTGCCACCCGCGATATGCTGGAGACCCTGCGCACCGTCAAGGCGTCCGGGGCAAAGATCATCCTGATCACCCACTACGAGGACTCGCCCGGTGCCGGAATGGCGGACATTGTGCTGCTGTGCGGCGCACAGGAAAACCCGCTGGACTCCGGCAGCATCCCCATCAAGGTAGCAGTGCTGTATGTGGCCGAGGTGCTGCTGCTGCGCTACTCGCTGGACGATATTGAAGCGGCCAATGCCGCGCAGGACCGCACCACCGAGGCGCTGGCCGTTAAAATGCTGTAACAAAAAAAGAAGCTGCGTTCCCTTTTTCGGGAATGCAGCTTCTTTTTTGTATGCGGAACGATCAGGCGTTGGGGTCGGTTTCAAACTGGGCCAGGTATTCTGCCACCGAGCGGCTCATCTCGCGGGCAAAGGCAGAATTGTATTTGCGGTTGTGGAAGGCCGTGCACCACTGCTCAAAGGGGGCGGCCCCGGCCTTGTAACCAAAGGTGTCCCGCAGCTCGGCACCGTTCATGGTGCGGTAGCCGTTTTCGTGCACGATGTGCTCCATGGCGCAGCGCTGGGGCTTTTGCCGGTCCTTCTGCTGCTGGGTGGGCCAGCCGAACACCAGCATGACCGCCGGGAACACGTATTCCGGCAGGTGCAGCAGGGCGCGCACGGCATCGCAGTTTTCCATAATGTCGCCAATGTAGCACGAGCCGATGCCAAAGCTCTCGGCAGCAACCACGGCATTCTGGGCGGCAATGGATGTGTCGGTCACGGCCAGCATCAGGTCGCCCACGCCCGGTTTGCGGGGTGTGCAGCCGGCTTCGATGTAAGCATCGTACCACTTGCGGCAGTCGGCGCAGAACACCAGCACCAGCGGGGCCTTGGCAATAAAGGGCTGGTGGTCGCACAGGTCGGCCAGAGAATCTTTCAGGGCCTGGTCGGTGATGTCCAGAATGGTATACAGCTGCTGACAGCCCGCACTGGGGGCCTGTGCGGCTGCTTCCAGAATGCTCTGCTTCATCTCAGCCGGGATGGCTTTTTCTTCAAACACCCGCACAGACTTGCGGGCATACAGGCTTTGCAGGATCTCGTTCATTGAAAATTCCTCCGATGTAGCGAAGAAGTGTATCAGGCTGTGGGCCGGGAGTTTTTCCGAGAATGATCCGGAGGGTGGGTCCCTGCTGCCGTAGGCAGTAGGGCGGGCAATGGAATGGCCCGTTGCATTTGAGGAAAAAGCTACCGGGACGCAGCCGAGCAGGAGCGTTTATTCGTAATCAATGGGCAGGGTGGGCAGGCCGTTCAGCTCAAGGCCTGCGGTGTGCCCGGCCATGTACTGGTAGTAGCCCTGCGCCGCGATCATGGCACCGTTGTCGCCGCAGAACTTCAGTTCCGGCAGGTAGACCTTGGCACCCAGTTTCTGGGCACCATCGTTCACCAGCTGGCGCAGACGGCCGTTGGCGGCCACGCCGCCGGCCAGACACACCTGCTTTGCTCCAGTGTCGGCGGCGGCCAGCAGCAGCTTCTCGGCCAGGATGCCTGCAATGCGCTCCTGGAAGCTTGCGGCCAGATCCGGCACGTTGACCTCTTCGCCTTTCATCTGGGCCTTGTTCACCTCGTTGAGCACGGCAGTTTTCAGGCCGGAAAAGCTCACGTTGTACTTGCCCTCCACATGGGGCACCGGCAGGCGGTAGGCCTTGGGGTTTCCGGTCTTGGCGGCGTTGGCCACGCTGGGGCCGCCGGGGTAGGGCAGGCCCAGCGTGCGGGCCACCTTGTCAAAGGCCTCTCCGGCGGCATCGTCCACCGTGTGGCCCAGGATGTGGTAGTGGGTGTAGTCCTGCACTTCCACAATGTGGCTGTGTCCGCCGGAGGCCACCAGACACAAAAACGGCGGCTTGAGCTCCGGGTGGGTCAGATACAGGGCCGCAATGTGGCCCCGCAGATGGTGCACCGGCACCAGCGGCTTGTTTGCCGAGTAGGCTAGCCCCTTGGCAAAGTTCACGCCCACCAGCACGGCACCGATCAGGCCCGGCGCAAAGGTAACGGCCACGGCGTCCACATCGTCCATGGTTTTGCCTGCGTCCAGCAGGGCTTTTTTCACGGTGGCGCTGATGAACTCGCAGTGGCGGCGGCTGGCGATCTCGGGCACCACGCCGCCGTACAGGGCCTGCTCCTTCACGCTGGTGGAGATGACGTTGCTCAGCAGATGGCGGCCGTCTTGCACCAAAGCGGCGGCAGTTTCATCGCAGGTGGATTCAATTCCTAAAATAATCATGGGTTCAATGGGCCTCCAGCCAGTTTTTGCCTGCGTGCACATCGGTGCTCAGGGGCACGGCGTACTGCACGCAGCCTTCCATTTCTTCCCGCAGGATCTGCGCAGCCTTTTCAGCCTCGGCTTCCGGGGCTTCCACAATCAGCTCATCGTGCACAGTCAGGATCAGGCGGCTTTCCATTTTTTCGTCCCGCAGGCGCTTCCATACCCGCACCATGGCCAGTTTGATCACATCGGCGGCGGTGCCCTGAATGGGGGTGTTGCGGGCCATGCGCTCGCCGCTGGAACGCACGTTGAAATTGGTGCTGTTGATCTCCGGCAGCGCGCGGCGGCGTCCGAACAGGGTGGATACATAGCCGTTTGCCTTGGCGTCCGCAATGGTTTTGTCCATGTAGCTGCTCACGCTGGGAAAAGCGGCCAGATAGTTCTTCAAAAAGGCATCCGCTTCCTTCACGGATACGCCAATGTCCTTGGAGAGGCTGTAGGCACCCTTGCCGTACATGATGCCAAAGTTGATGGCCTTGGCGCTGGAACGCACGCGGGGGGTCACCTCGCTCTGGGAGATGCCGTAAATTTTGGCGGCAGTGCTGCGGTGGATGTCCTCGCCGCTGCGGAAGGCCTGCTGCATGTGCTCGTCTCCGGTGATGTGGGCCAGGATGCGCAGCTCGATCTGGCTGTAGTCGGCATCCACCAGCACGCAGCCCGGCTTTGCAATAAAGTAGGCGCGCAGCTGGCTGCCCAGCTCGGTGCGGATGGGAATGTTCTGCAGGTTGGGGTTGTCCGAAGAAAGGCGTCCGGTGCGGGCTTCGGTCTGATTGAAGGTGGAGTGGATGCGCCCGTCCTCGCCGATCACCTTGAGCAGGCCCTCCACGTAGGTGGAGTTCAGCTTCTGATAGGCGCGGTACTGCAGGATGTCCTCCACCAGCGGGTAGTCCCGCAGGGATTCCAGGGTCTCGGCATCGGTGGACCAGCCGCGCTGGGTCTTTTTGCCGTGGGGCAGGCCCATGGTGTCAAACAGCATTTCACCCAGCTGCTTGGGGCTGTTGGGGTTAAAGCTGGTGCTGTCGGTTTCCATGTGGATGCGGCTCAGCACCTGTTCCAGTTCGCTGCGCATCTTTACGCCGAACTGCTCAATGCCGTCTTTGTCCACCAGAATGCCGGTGCGGGTCATGTCGGCCAGCACCTGCGCCAGCGGGAATTCGATCTCATTGTACAAGGCATCCTCGCCGCAGGCGGTGATCTCGGCCTTCATCCTGGCAAACAGATCGGCCAGACGGCCTGCATCCGGGTAGTCGGCGCAGGTAAAGGCGGCAGCAGCCTTGTAGCTGGGCACCAGCTCGCCCACCTGATATTTGGAAGCCGAAGCGTCCAGCAGGTAGGCGGCCAGCTTGCCGTCCCACACAATGCTGCTGCCCCAGCCGCCGGCGGCCATGGCCTTGGCGTAAAGGGGCGCGGAGTTGAACACGTCCAGCGTAACATCCGGATTGTCCAGCAGGCGCACAAGGTCGGCGTCCTCCAGCGGGTAAACGGTGGTGTCCTGCACGGCATACCAGGTCTCGGGCTGCAGCAGCACATTGCGGCCGCTCTGCTTGCCCGTGACTGCGGGGCGGGAAGCCACCAAATAATGCCCGGCGGGGGTCAGCGGCAGAGCGGCAATCTCCGCTTCCGGCAGGGGAACGGCCAGCTCGGCGGCATCGGCTTCCGGGGCAATGCCGTCCAGCCCGAAGCGCGGGATCAGGGAGTGGATCTCCAGTTCCTGCAGCAGGCGCACGGCGGCGGCCTTGTTGCCCTCGCCGACTGCATAGGCCCCCTCGGCGGTGTCAATGGGGGCATCGGTGCGGATGGTGCCCAGCGTGCGGCTCAGCTCGGCCAGGTCGCGCTGTTCCAGCAGGTGTTCCCGCTGTTTGGTTTTGATGCGCTTGTCGTCAATGTTTTGGTAGACGCCTTCCAGCGAGCCAAAGGCCTGCACCAGGGCAAGGGCGCTCTTTTCGCCAATGCCCCGCACGCCGGGAATGTTGTCGGAGGTATCGCCCATCAGGCTCTTGACCTCAATGAGCTGCTTGGGTTCAATGCCATATTTTTCCCGGATGGCGTCTACATCCATAGTCACGGTTTTGCTGCGGCCCAGGGCCGTGGTGGTCAGCAGCACGGTGGTGGTGTCGCTCACCAGCTGCAGGCTGTCGCGGTCTCCGGTGGCCAGAAAGCAGTCGTCCCGCCGGGCGGCGCAGGCAGCAGAAAGGGTGCCCAGAATGTCGTCCGCTTCCCAGCCTTCTGCGGCAACGGTGCGGTAGCCCAGATCGGCCAGAAGCTCTTTGATCAACGGCATCTGCTGGGCCAGCTCCTCGGGCATTCCGTGGCGGTTGGCCTTGTAGCCATCGTACATTTTATGGCGGAAGGTGGGGGCCTTCAGGTCAAAGGCCACGGCTACCTCATCCGGTTCGCACTCCTTGAGCAGGGAAAGCAGGATATTCAAAAAACCGAAGATGGCGTTGGTGTATTGTCCGTCCTTGGTGGTCAGCAGCTTGATGCCGTAAAAGGCACGGTTGGCAATGCTGTTGCCGTCAATGACCAGTAAACGCATAGTGCAGTTCCTCCATTGCCTAATTTCACATTCTATAGTATAGCACAAAACCCCGGCGGGCGGGAGATTTTTGCAGAAAAAACAAAAAAGCCTTCCCCATGGGGGAAGGCAAACCCTCTCAGGCAAACCCTGACGGGTTTGCCAGCTCTCCCGAAGGGAGAGCTTTTATGTATCTTACGGGTACGCACAAAAAGCTCCCCCTTTCGGGGGAGCTGGCACGGTGTAAGCCGTGACCGAGAGGGTTCTTATTCTTCCACCGTAATGGCGCTTACCGGGCAGGCGTTGGCGGCGTCCACGGCCTGGGGCACTTCCTCGGGCGGAATGGGGCCGGGTTCGGCCACAGCCAGCACGCCTTCCATGCGGAACACGGCGGGGCACAGGCTGGCGCACTGGGTGCAGCCGATGCACAGATCGGGGTCAACAAATGCGTTCATGGTAAAAACCTCCTTTGATGATGCCTTGCCGCTAGTCTGGGCAGCTTTGCCGTGAATTATGCTATGCATTTGCAGGCAGCTGTGGTACAATAAACATGCGCACAAGGAGGATGTACCAATGAACATTCAGATTTTTGGCACGAACAAGTGCTTTGATACCAAAAAGGCCCAGCGCTATTTCAAGGAGCGGGGCGTCAGGTTCCAGATGATCGACCTGAAGGAAAAGGGCATGAGCCGGGGCGAGTTCGACAATGTGGCCCGTGCCCTGGGCGGCTGGCAGCAGATGGTAAACCCCGATGCGAAGGACAAGCAGACCCTGGCATTGCTGGATGCACTGATCGACTGGCAGAAAGAGGATAAACTGTTTGAAAACCAGCAGCTGCTGCGCACCCCCATTGTGCGCAACGGCCGCAAGGCCACCGTGGGCTACCAGCCCGATGTGTGGAAAACCTGGGGATAAAATGCTGCCCTGCGTGGACTTTCACAAAAAAACCACGGGCAGAGTTTTGCACAACGGCCCGGTGTGTGCTATACTGAGAGCTACAGCAATTGAAACCTGGGAGACATGATCATGACGAAACATTATATTAGCTCGGAAGAACACGCCCGGCTGCAGCGCCGCCGCG
>CAVIXY010000003.1:0-6700 GCA_963646665.1 Bacteroides sp. CAG:545 | reverse complement strand
GCTGGTGGCCGTGCTGGTGCTCATCGGCTTTGTCACCGTGCTGCGCGCCGGTGTGGGACTGGTGGCCAACCTGTTTGACGACACGGCCCAGAAGCAGGAGTACGAGGACAAACTGGAAGGCCTGGTCCTGTTCGACCCCATGCCCTTTGACGGCATTGGCAACATTGACGACCTGACCCTGCGGGAAGCAGCTGTGTGGGGCTGCATCTACAACATTCAGGAAACGCAGGGCGGCTTTGATAACTACAACACCGACCCGGACACCGAGCAGCTGCTACTGCCCTCGGTGGATGTGGATGCCTACCTGGCCAAGCTGGTGGGGCCGAGCTTCAAGCTGACCCACCGCAGCTTTGAGATGGAAGATATGACGGTGGAGTTTGACGACACCACCCAGTGCTACAAGATCCCGGTCACCGGCAGCGTGGGCTACTACCGCGCCACCGTGACCAAGCTGTTCAAGCGCAGCGGCAAGCTGCATGTAACGGTGGGCTACATCCCCATTACCAGCACGGACGACAGCATCATCAACCCGTCCTCGGATACGCCCACCAAGTACATGGATTATCTGTTTGAGCGCCAGAGCGGCAGCTGGTATCTCACCGGCCTGACCGAGAGCGAGACCAAGCCCGACAGCAGCGCGGCGGCAGAAACCAGCCAGCCTGCCCCCATGGCAGAAAGCGATGTGCAGGATGCCATTCTGGCGGCAGCCGGTTCGGATGCCGCATCGGAAGAAGCTGCATCCAGCGAAGCCGCTGCAGAGCCGGAGGAACAGTCGCTGGACGAGGCAGCGGACAGCACCGCTGCGGAAGAAGAACCGGCAGCGGACGACAGCGCCGCCAGCCCGGCTGCATAAAGCCAAAAAGCAAAGCCCGGATGTGAGAAGCTTCACATCCGGGCTTTTTGACTGCTTTACTTTAAATCAAACCGCACGACCACCAGCCGGTACCACAGGTAGGGCACCATGTTCCAGATCATCCACAGTTCCATGAGAAGGTAGTGGGGCAGGTCCCGCCAGCGGAAGGGGCGCTTGCCCAGCTTTCCGGCTTTCAGCAGGGCAAAGGCTTCGTGCATTCCCTTGTCCCAGGCTTCGCCAAAGCCCTGTTTGTGGAACTTGTAGCACTTGAGCAGGTAGCCCACCGCCAGCGGGATGAAGTTGAGCACCAGCATGAGCAGCGGCTCGTTTTTGAGCGGCAGCAGAATGCTGTTGCGGCCGCTCTGTTGGCTCTTGAAGGCGTTGTATTTCACGGCACCGGTGCTGGCCCCGCAGATGTGATAGCACTTTGCCGCAGGGCAGAGCACGTTTTTGTAGCCGGCATTATTGGCGCGCCAGCTCAGGTCCACATCCTCAAAATAGGCAAAAAAGTTTTCGTCAAAGCCGCCGATCTCGTCCAGAATACTCTTGCGGTAAAGGGATGCTCCGCCGCAGGCGGAAAAAATGCGCTTCTGTTTGGTGTAGCGGCTGGCGCGGCGGCCATCGCCGGTTTTGCAGGCAAAGCCCATCCAGGTCACATAGTCCCCGGCGTCATCGGCCAGTTCCCGGTCAAAGTGGCGGATCATCAGGCTCTGCACTGCAAAAATTTTGGGGTCGCTCTCTGCCGTGCGCAGCAGCTGGGCCAGCCAGTCCGGCTCGGCAAAGGCATCGTTGTTGAACAGCACCACATACTCGCTCTGTGCCCGGGCAATGCCCTGATTCACCGCATGGGAAAAGCCGGTGTTGGTGCCGTTTTCAATCAGCGTAAAGTTGGAGCGGCTGCAGTAGCTGCGGGCCTGCTCCAGGCTTTCATCGGTGGAGCCGTTGTCCACAATGATCAGCTCAAAGTCCTGCTCGGTCTGGGCGTAGACGGACTCGATGGAGTCCTTCAGCCAGCCCTTGCCGTTGATGTTGGGGATGACGATGGTTGCTTTATACATAAAACTGCTCCTGTTTGTGTGCACAATTACCCAAGACAGTATAGCATATCTGCGCACAAAAAGAAACCGCATCCCGGCGGGATGCGGTTGGAATGCGGCAAAAATCAGGCAGCAAGGCCTTTTTCGATGTTGGCCAGCAGGGTGTCGTGGTTCTCGGCACACACCAGGATCACTTCCCCGGTGGGGGCAGTGGTCACGGTGGCAGCCTTGGCGATCTGATACTGATCTTCCAGGTAGTGCTCCATGGACTGCTGTTCGCTGGCCACATAGGCTTCCAGCGCGGCCTTCACGTCCTCGGTCCGGCCTTCGGCGGGCTTGACGATGGCCACGGCGTAGCTGCGCACCATCATGGCGGAGAGAGAAGCAGCCAGGTCGGTGTACATGTCGTCCTCCAGGTTCAGCAGGGGCAGCATCATGTTGCGCACCTCATCGTCAAGCTGGTTGGCCTCGTACTCGGCGCTGTAGCCGTCCATGGCGGTGAATTTGCCGTCCTCCCCTTTGGTAAAGATCATGTCGTACTCGTTTTCTTCTTCGGTGCGGGCATCGTGCAGGATCTGGGAATAGTTCTTCGGGGCAGCAGAGTCGGCCTTGCTGCCGGCAGAGCAGCCCACAAGGGCAAACAGGCACAGCCCGGCAAGCAGAGCGGCGATGAATCGTTTCATAGTGCAAAATCCTTTCGTGCTTCGTGTGTGAAAGATGGGGCAGGCTTCAGAGGATAGTGTGTGCGTTTTTTGGCCTGCTATCCGGAATACGAACCACACCCGGGCGGGATTGCACCCCAAAACGTAACAGTTTTATGAACAGCTCACAGCATAAAGGCGTCCAGGTCCCCGTGGTTGACCGGGGTGGAAAGGATGATCTGGGTGCTGGTGGTGCCCAGCTTCTGGAACTGCAGGATCAGGTGTTCCAGCTGGGGCATACTGCCGCAGCTTACTTTGACCAAAAAGGTGTAGGCACCGGTCACATGGTAGCACTGCAGCACCTCGTGGCTGTTCTGCAGCAGCTCCAGAAAGGCATCCTGCTTGGAGGGGGCCACCGACAGGCTGATGAGGGCATCCACGTACATGCGCCCGGCCGGGCGGTTCAGGGTGACGGTGTAGCCGCCGATGATGCCGTCCGTCTCCAGTTTGTGGATGCGGCTGGACACGGCGGGGCTGGTCAGAGACACCTGCTCGGCGATCTCCTTGACCGGCATCCGGGCGTTTTTGGCCAGAAGGGAAAGGATTTTGCGGTCCAAATCATCCATGGAAAGGTCTCCTTTGAAATATGTTGGATTGTATAAATTTTTTAGAAAGTAAAGTTTTATTGTTGTCGCAATCGCACAAAGACTGAAAAAATCTGCTTTTGAATTGCTTTGTGTTAATTATATAAAGTTTTTGCGGAAATGTAAAGTGCAAATTTAAAGCAAAACGGAAAAAATTTGTTTGACAAGAAAGGAAAAAGGTATATAATACATCATGCAAGGCAGCGCCCCGCACAAAGGCCTGCTAAATGAAATTGAGATTCACCACTTTATGTACTTTCCCACCCCTCTATACACAAAAACCCGCTGCCAGGCGGGTTTTTGTGTTTGCTGGGGGATTTTTTTTTCGGAATGATGTGCCTGCGGCATGATGTCTGCTGATGCAGATGATGTTTTGCGGTGCAAAATGATGTGCGCTTCGGCGCATGAGGAACCGTTTCCCTTTAGGACCCCACCCCGTGAAAAATCAAATCAGCCAAGCCCGTAGGCTTGGCTGATTTGTCATATATAAAAATAATTTTTCCGCTAATTATGGCCAGAGCGAAGCAGAGGCCATTCTAAATGGTCCTGCTTAATCGGGAATGGTATCGACCTTGTTCTTCTTCGCCCGGCGGAACAGCAGCAGTGCAATGACCAGCGTGACCGCTTCTCCTGCAGCCAGCGGCACCCACACGATGCTTACATTCCCGGCACCGGTCACGGTGCGGCTGAGCAGCCAGACCGGCGGCAGCACAAAGAGCACCTGACGGCACAGCGAGATCACCAGCGATTCCATGCCGCATTCCAGTGCCTGGAACACGCCCTGAAAGGCGATGCACAGCCCGGCGAACACAAAGCCCAGCGAAACAATGCGCATGCAGCTGATGCACATGGGCAGCGTGGTCTCCGACAGAGAGAACAGCCCGGCCAGCGGGGCTGCGAACATCTCCACACCGATGCAGCCTGCCAGCATCAGAATCGAAGTGTAGATCAGGCCCCAGCGGATGCCGTCCTTCACACGCTGACGGTTCTGTGCGCCGTAGTTGAAGGAGACGATGGGGGTAATGGCATCGCGCACGCCGAAAGCAGCAAAGATGATGAGCTGCTGGATCTTATAGTACAGGCCGTAGACGGTAACGGCATTCTGGCCCACCTGCGGAATGCCGCCGAGGATCAGGTTGAGCGAGTAGGTCATAACGGTGAGCAGCGCCTGCGAGATAATGGCGGGCAGGCCGATGGAATAGATGCTCAGAATGGTGCGGCGGTCGGGTTTGAAATAGCGGGCCTGGTTGTCGATCTCAACATCAAAGTGCAGGTGGAAGGCAAGGCCCAGTCCCATACTGACCAGCTGGCCGATGACGGTGGCCCATGCGGCACCCCGGACGCCCATTTCGGGCAGGCCGCACCAGCCGTAAATGAGGAACGGGTCAAGGATGATGTTCACCACAGCACCGGAGATCTGTGCAATGGTGGAATACAGTGAGCGGCCCGTGGCCTGCAGCACTTTTTCGTATACTGAGAACAGCACGATGCCGAAGGGGATGCCGCAGCAGATGTGCAGATAGTCGATGGCCATGCCCAGCACTTCCGAACTGATGCTGCCGCCTGCGCTCTGGGAGTAGACATAGGGCCGCACGCCCAGCAGGCTGAACAGCATGAAAACCACAGAAATGATGATGGCAAGTGTCTGCGCATTGCCAACGGTGCGGTTGGCGTTTTCCCGGTCACCCAGGCCCAGCAGTTTGGCCAGCAGGGCGTTGGTGCCCACGCCGGTGCCGATGGACACCGCCACCATGAACAGCTGCACCGGGAAGGCAAGGCTCAGTGCCGTGAGGGCGT
Source organism: Bacteroides sp. CAG:545 (assembly GCA_963646665.1). Classification (GTDB taxonomy): domain Bacteria; phylum Bacillota; class Clostridia; order Oscillospirales; family Ruminococcaceae; genus Faecalibacterium. The sequence continues at coordinate 1,728 of CAVIXY010000003.1, read as the reverse complement.
CCTCGCCGCCGGTAGCCATGCGGGCAAGGTAGGCGCTGTCCACCACGTTATAGGCGGCCTGCAGGATCATGGAAAGCACGATGGGCAGACCGATGCGGAACATCAGCGGTGCAATGGGCTGCACCGCCATTTTATTTTGCGAACTGTTTTGCATAAAAGCGTTTCCTCCTTTGTTTTTGAGCAAAAAAGAAAACGAGCGGCAGCAACTGGATTTACGCAGCTACTGCCACTCGTTAAAATTTTATTCTATCAGAAACAGCACCAAAAATGCAAAGGCATTTTTGTACAAATCGCGCACGGCTTTTTGGGCAAATCTTGTTCAGGTTCAGACGAGATACCCTTCAAAGCAGTGCAGGTCCTCGGTTTTGACGATGCCTTCCAGATACAGGCCGTCCTCCCGGTATTCTTCCACCTGCACGCTGCCGCGCTCCCGCATGGGGGCGGCAAGGCCCAGCTTGTCGTAGGGCAGCAGCACTTTCAGGGTGTGCACCCGGTCGCTCAGGGTCTCGTCCAGCTTTTGCAGCAGCTTGTCCAGCCCGTATCCGGTTTTGGCACTGGTAAGCAGGATGTCCGGGTCAAAGCTCAGTGCACCGGGCTTGTCGCACTTGTTGTACACGGTCAGGCGGGGAATGTCTGCGCAGTCCAGCCCGTCCAGCACCTCATCGGTGACGGCCAGCTGCTCTTCCCGCTGTTCGTCCCCGGCATCGGCTACCCGCACGATCACGTCCGACCAGGCGGCTTCTTCCAAGGTGGACTTGAAGGCTTCCACCAGATTGTGGGGCAGGCGGGACACAAAACCAACCGTGTCCACCAGCAGCACGGCCATGCCGCTGGGCAGAACCAGCTTGCGGCTGGTGGGGTCCAGGGTGGCAAACAGCATGTCGGCTTCGGCCACGCTGGGGCCGCACAGGGCGTTCATCAGGCTGGATTTGCCCACGTTGGTGTAGCCAACCAGGCTCACCACCGGCATTCCGGTCTTGGCGCGGGCTTTGCGGCTCTCGCCCCGGCGCTTTTCCATCTCGGCCAGCTTTTCGGCCAGGGCATCAATGCGGGCGTGCACATGGCGGCGGTCCAGCTCCAGCTTGGTCTCGCCGGCACCGCGGCGGGCACCGCCGCCGCCACCGCCGCCGCCGCCCTGGCGGCTCAGTGCTTCGCCCATGCCCTGCAGCCGGGGCAGGCGGTAGCGCAGCAGGGCCAGCTCGGTCTGCAGCTTGCCTTCGTTGGTCACGGCGCGGCTGCGGAAAATTTCCAGGATGAGCATGGTGCGGTCGATCACTTCCAGCCCGCCCAGTGCCGTGGAAATGTTGCGGATCTGGCTGCCGGTCAGCTCGCCGTCAAACACGGCGCACTCGGCCCCCAGCTCCCCGGCGGCAAGAGACGCTTCCTCCAGCTTGCCGCTGCCCAGCACGATGCCGGTTTCCGGGGTCTGGCGCTTCTGGGTCACCTGGGCCACGGCCTGCATGTGGTTGGCTTCGCACAGAGCCGAAAGCTCTGCCAGACTACGCTCACAGTCCCACAGGCCCTGGTCCAGCGCCAGCAAAATCACCTTGGTAGGGGGCGTTTCCACTAAAATATCGTAAAGTTCGCTCAAAATAAGTCCTTTCTTTCGGGTGAAATGGCTTGCCCTCTCCGTCTTTGCTTTGCAAATCCACATTCCCCACTCTGTCGCTGATGCGACATCTCTCCCCGGCCGGGGAGAGTCTTTCCTCAAAGGGAGAGGCTTTGGCA
>CAVIXY010000002.1:0-55337 GCA_963646665.1 Bacteroides sp. CAG:545 | reverse complement strand
TCGAGAACCGTCTGGTCGGCATGAAGAGCCGCGGCGTGTACGAGACTCCCGGCGGCGCCATCCTGTACAAGGCCATCAACGTGCTGGAGACCATCACGCTGGACAAGGAGAGTGCACACTTCAAGGCTCAGCTGGCCCAGAAGTACGCCGATATCGTCTACAACGGCCAGTGGTTCACCCCGTTGCGTGAGGCTCTGGATGCCTTTGCCGACAGCCTGGAAAAGACCGTGACCGGCGATGTGAAGCTGAAGCTCTACAAGGGCAACATGATCAACGCCGGTGTCACCTCTCCGTACACCCTGTACGATGAGCAGACCGCTTCCTTCGGCGAGGATGACGACTACAACCAGGCAGATTCCGCCGGCTTCATCAACCTGTTTGGCCTGTCCATCAAGGAGCGCGCAAAGCTGAGCAAGAACTGGCCCGAGCTGAAGTAATGCAGTTTTAACATCATCCCTTTCGTGTGTTTTCACACTTTCACACGAAAGTTCAATCCAACCGGCATCGTTGCCGGCGGCACCGCCGCAGGAGCGTTTTCCCCTGCGGCGGCTTTGCCGTTTTTAGAGAGAAATAAAATGAGCGGGAAAAAGCGCCCTCATCCGTCATTGCCTGCGCAATGCCACCTTCCCCCGGCCGGGGGAAGGCTTTCCGGGAGATGACGTTCATAAGGGCTTCCCCCGGCCGGGGGAAGCTGTCAGCGTAAGCTGACTGATGAGGGCGTTTGCAGCCGCTTCCCACAAAATCAAGGAGCTACTATGGCAGAACAACTCTGGAAGGGCCGCTTTTCCAAAGCGGTCGATTCTCGCGTCAACGACTTCAACTCTTCCATCCGCTTTGACCAGCGCATGATCGCGCAGGATATGCGCGGCAGCGGCGTGCACGCCGCCATGCTGGCCAAGCAGGGCATCATCTCCGAAAAGGACTGCGAGGACATCCTGAACGGTCTGGCTTCCATTGCCGATGATCTGGCTTCCGGCGCACTGGAGATCGACCCCAATGCTGAGGATGTGCACACCTTTGTGGAACAGACCCTCACCGCCCGCATCGGCGATGCCGGCAAGCGCCTGCACACCGGCCGCAGCCGCAACGATCAGGTGGCGCTGGATATCCGCCTGACCCTGCGGGATTACAGCCACATGCTGCAGGGCTACATCGTGGAGCTGATCCGGGTCATCTGCAAAAAGGCCAGTGAGAACACCACCGCTGTCATGCCCGGCTACACCCACCTGCAGCGCGCCCAGCCCATTACCTTTGGCCATGCGCTGATGGCCTACGCTTCCATGCTGCTGCGGGATCTGCAGCGCTTTGAGGATGCCACCGCCCGCATGGACAGCCAGTGCCCGCTGGGCTCCGGCGCTCTGGCCGGTACCACCTACCCGCTGGACCGCGATTTTACCGCCGAAAAGCTGGGCTTTGCCGCTCCCTGCGCCAACAGCCTGGACGGCGTATCTGACCGTGATTTCTGCATTGAACTGGCAAACGCCATCTCCATCTGCATGATGCATCTGTCCCGCCTGAGCGAAGAGATCATCCTGTGGTGCAGCTGGGAGTTCAAGTTCATTGAGCTGGACGATGCCTTTACCACCGGTTCGTCCATCATGCCGCAGAAGAAGAACCCCGATGTCACCGAGCTGATCCGCGGCAAGACCGGCCGCGTCTACGGCGACCTGAACACCCTGCTGGTGATGATGAAGGGCATTCCCCTTGCCTACAACAAGGACATGCAGGAGGACAAGGAAGCCATTTTTGACGCGGTGGATACTCTGGAACTGTGCCTGAAAACGGTTACCCCTATGCTGGACACCATGAAAACCCTGCCCGCCAACATGCGCCGCGCTGCAGCCAAGGGCTTTATCAACGCCACCGACTGCGCCGACTATCTGACCAAGAAGGGGATGCCCTTCCGCGATGCCTACAAGCTCACGGGCTGCATGGTGTCGGACTGCATCGGCAAGGATAAGACCCTCGAAGAGCTGACCCTGGACGAATTCAAGGGCTACAGCGACCTGTTCGAGAAGGATATTTACGAAGCCATTGACCTTGTCAAGTGCTGCGAGGGCCGCACCAGCTACGGCGGCCCCAGCGAAGCCAGCGTGAAAAACCAAATCGCTCTGGCCAATGCGGCACTGGACGCCTGGGAGGAGGCAAACGCATGAGCGTGAAAGTATTCATTGACGGCTCTTCCGGCACCACCGGCCTGCGCATTGCAGACCGCCTTGCCGCACGCCCGGAGATCGAGCTGCTGAGCATCTCGGCAGAGGGCCGCAAGGATGTGAACGAGCGGGCCAAGGTGATCAACTCGGCGGACCTGGCCTTCCTGTGCCTGCCGGATGCGGCCTCCAAGGAGGTCATGCCCCTGCTGCGCCCGGACGTGAAGGTGCTGGACACCTCCACCGCCTTCCGCACCGATGCGGCGTGGGATTACGGCTTCCCGGAGCTGAAGGGCCAGAAGGAAAAGATCCAGAACTCCCACCGTGTGGCGGTGCCCGGCTGCTATGCCAGCGGCTTTATCAGTATTGCACGCCCGCTGGTGGAGCTGGGCTTTGCCCCGGCGGATTACCCCTTCAGCTGCACCGGCATTTCCGGCTATTCCGGCGGCGGCAAAAAGATGATCGCCGACTACGAGAGCGCCGACCGCCCGGCCCACAGCAAGCTGGACGCTCCCAAGAGCTACGGCCTGAGCCTTGGCCACAAGCACCTGCCCGAAATGAAGGAGATCAGCGGTCTTGCCCACACCCCCATGTTTGTGCCCGTGGTGTGCGATTACTATTGCGGAATGCAGGTGCTGGTGCCGCTGGATCTCAAGCTGGCGGGCACCACCGCCGAAGCTGTGGCCGCAGGCCTTGCGGATTATTATAAGGATGCTGCCACCGTCAAGGTGCACGCTTTGAACGAGGCCCTGCCGGAAAACGGCCTGTACTCCAACGCCATGGCCGGCACCGACCGCATGGAGCTGTACCTGACCGTGAACGCCGCAGGCGACCAGATGATGCTGGTTTCCCTGTTTGATAACCTGGGCAAAGGCTCTTCCGGTGCCGCTGTCCAGTGCATGAACCTGATGCTGGGCCTGCCGGAGACCGAAGGACTGGAGTAAAGGAGAATCTTTATGCAGTATCAAGAAGTTGCGGGCGGCATCTGCGCGCCCAAGGGTTTTGCAGCGGCTGGCGTGCACTGCGGCATCCGCGCAAACCATTCGGAAAAATACGATCTGGCACTGATCAAGGCGGATGTGCGCTGTGCTGCCGCCGGTGTGTATACCACCAACAAGGTCTGCGGCGCACCCATCAAGGTGGACCGTGCCCACCTGAAGGACGGCTATGCACAGGCTATTGTGGTCAACAGCGGCAACGCCAACACCTGCGCCGCCAACGGCGTGGCCCTGGCCGAGGAGTGCTGTGAGCTGGTGGGCAAGGAGCTGGGCATTGATGCAAACGATGTTCTGCCCGCTTCCACCGGTGTCATCGGCCAGCCCATGGTCATCGACCCCTTTGCCCGGGGCATTCCTGCCGCCGCCGCCAAGCTGGCCGCCACCGAGCAGGGCAGCACCGATGCAGCCACCGCCATTATGACCACCGACACCCACAAAAAGGAATACGCCATCCAGTTTACCCTGGGCGGCAAGACCTGCACTGTGGGTGCCATTGGCAAGGGCAGCGGCATGATCGCCCCCAACATGGCCACCATGCTGGCCTTCTACACCACCGATGCAGCCGTCTCCCCTGTTCTGCTGGAAAAGGCGCTGAAAACCGTGGTGCCCGGCACCTACAATCAGATGAGCGTGGATCTGGACACGTCCACCAACGATACGCTGATCATCATGGCATCGGGCCTTGCGGGCAACCCGGAAATTACCGAGGAAAACGCCGATTATGACGCCTTTGTGGCGGCCCTGACCGCCATTGCCGAGCACATGTGCGCCGAGCACGCCGGGGACGGCGAGGGTGCCACCCACCTGATCACCTGCGAAGTGACCCACGCCCCCGACCTGAAAACCGCCCGGGCGGTTTCCCGCAGTGTGGTGTGCTCCAACCTGTTCAAGGCCGCCGTGTTTGGCCGCGATGCCAACTGGGGCCGCATCCTGTGCGCCATCGGCTACACCCCCGGCGATTTCTCCATCGACAAGGTGTGTGTCTGGCTGTCCAGCGCCGCCGGTGAGGTGTATGTGTGCGAAAACGCCGCCTACCACCCCTACAGCGAGGACGAGGCCGCCAAGGTGCTGGCCGAGCACGATGTGCTGGTCAAGGTGGACATGGGCACCGGCGATGCATCCGCCAAGGCCTGGGGCTGCGACCTGACCTACGACTATGTGAAGATCAACGGTGATTACAGAACCTGATGTGCCCTGCAGGCAATGATGCATTCCGCAGCAGCGGAACATGATGTTGTACGCTTTGCGCACAAATGATGAAATGCTGGCGGAAAAACTCCACATGCGCCGCAGCGTGCATCATTCCGGCGCAGCCGGAACATCATTGCAAAGCACATCATTTGCCCGGCAGCGGCAAACATCATTTTGGGTACGGCAAGGAGAGCATATGAAAAACGAAGAAATGGCGCGGCTTTTTTCGGAGGCCACCCCCTACATCCAGAAGTATCACGGAAAGACCATGGTGGTAAAGTACGGCGGCAACGCCATGATCAACGAAGAACTCAAGAATGCCGTCATGAACGACCTGGTCACCCTCACCCTGCTGGGTGTGCGCGTTGTGCTGGTGCACGGCGGCGGCCCGGCCATCAACGAGATGCTCAAAAAGGTGGGCGTGGAAAGCCATTTCGCCAACGGCCTGCGGGTGACGGACGATGCCACCATGGAGATCGTGCAGCAGGTGCTGGCCGGTAAGGTGAACAAAGACCTGGTGGCCAAGCTGCGCGGACGCGGAGTGGGCCTGTGCGGCATGGACGGCCAGATGCTGCGCTGCACCGAGCTGGACCCCCAGCTGGGCCACGTGGGCGAGATCGTGCATGTGGACGCGACCCTGATCGCAAGCCTTTTGGACGGCGGCTTCATCCCCGTCATCGCAACGGTTGGCATGGACGACCTGGGCCAGGCCTACAACGTCAACGCCGACACTGCCGCCGCCCAGATCGCCATTGCCCTCAAGGCCGAAAAGCTGGTGTCCATGACCGACATTGCGGGCCTGCTGCGGGATAAGGATGACGAAAGCACCCTGATCCCCGAGGTGGAAGTCTCCGAGATCGAGGGCTACAAGTCCGCCGGCATCATTGCGGGCGGCATGATCCCCAAGATCGGCGGCATGGCGGACGCCATCTATCAGGGTGTGCACGAGGCCGTGATCATTGATGGCCGTGTGCCCCACTCCATCCTGCTGGAGCTGTTCTCCAACCGCGGCTCTGGCACCCGCTTCTACCGCCGCAGCCACCGAGAATAAGCATTGCGGAAGCACTGCACAGGCGGTATAATAAAAGAAACAAACCCTCTCAGTCATTGCTCCGCAATGCCAGCTCTCCTGAAGGGCGAGCCTTTGGCAGATGTGGGAACTTTCCCTTTTAAGGATAAGCTCCCCCCTCGGGGGAGCTGGCGCGTTAGCGCCTGAGAGGGTTTTCTGTTCAATAGGAGGGTACACCTATGGATTCTGAAAAAGTCATCAAGCGGGACAACGAATATGTCCTGCACACCTATAACCGCAACCCGGTGGTGATCGAAAAAGGCCACGGCCTGTACGCCGAAGGCCCTGAGGGCCAGAAGTATCTGGACTTTACCAGCGGCATCGGCGTCAACAGCCTGGGCTACTGTGATCTGGCCTGGGCCGAAGCTGTGTCCGACCAGGCCCACAAGCTGCAGCACACCTCCAACCTGTACTACACTGCGCCCTGCGGCAAGCTGGCCAAAAAGCTGTGCAAGCGCACCGGGATGAGCAAGGTGTTCTTTGGCAACTCCGGTGCCGAGGCCAACGAGGGCGCCATCAAGGCCGCCCGCAAGTACAGCGTGGACCACTACGGCAAAGACCGCACCACCGTCATCACGCTGGCCAACAGCTTCCATGGCCGCACCATCGCCACCCTGACCGCCACCGGCCAGGAGGTGTTCCACAACTACTTCGGCCCCTTCAATGGGGGTTTCCTGTATGCACCTGCAGGCGATATTGAAGCGCTGAAAGATCTGATCGACCGCCACACCTGCGCCGTGATGCTGGAGCTGATCCAGGGCGAGGGCGGCGTGATGGCGCTGGACCCGGACTACGTGCAGGCTGTGCGCAAGCTCTGCGATGAAAAAGATCTTGTGCTCATCGTGGACGAGGTGCAGACCGGCGTGGGCCGCACCGGCACCTTCCTGTGCTGCGAGCACTACAACCTCAAGCCGGACATCGTCACCCTGGCCAAGGGCCTGGGTGGCGGCCTGCCCATTGGTGCCGTGCTGCTGAGCGAGAAAGTGGCCGGCGGCATGACCCCCGGCACCCACGGCTCCACCTTTGGCGGCAACCCGGTGGTGTGTGCCGGTGCCAACGTGGTGGTGGACCGCATGGATCAGAGCTTTCTGGCCAACGTCAACGACCGCGCCATGCAGCTGCGTGCGGGGCTGGCAAAGCTGCCCCACGTCAAGAGCATTTCCGGCATCGGCCTGATGGTGGGCATTGAGTTCTACGACGTGGCCGCCGCCGATGTGCTGGCCGCCTGCCGTGAAAAGGGCCTGCTGGTGCTTACCGCCAAGACCCGCCTGCGCCTGCTGCCCCCGCTCACCCTCACTGAGCACGATGTGGACATGGCACTGGACGTTCTGGGCCAGGTGCTGCGCGAGATGGAGCCTGCGGCTCCGAAGGAGTAAGCATGAAACATCTGCTGAAAATGAGCGACTTGACCCCCGAAGAGCTGACCCACATTCTGGATGTGGCAGATCAGCTCAAGGCGCAGCAGAAGCTGGGCGGCACCGCTCCCCTGCTGGCAGGCAAAACGGTGGCCATGCTGTTCTCCAAGGCGTCCACCCGCACCCGCACCAGCTTTGAGGTGGGTGTGTACCAGCTGGGCGGCCTTGGCAACTATATGAACACCGCCGAGCTGCAGGCCGGCCGCGGCGAACCCCTCAAGGACACCGCCCGGGTGCTGGGCCGCTACTACGACTGTGCCGTCTGGCGCACCTACCGCCAGCGGGATCTGGAAGAGTTTGCAGAGCTGGCCGGCATTCCCGTGATCAATGGCCTGACCGACTACGCTCACCCCTGTCAGGTGCTGGCCGACCTGATGACCATCCGGGAGCGCCGGGGCAGCCTGGCGGGCCTGAAGCTCTGCTTCATCGGGGACGGCAGTAGCATGGCCAACAGCCTGATCGTGGGCGGCCTGCTGGCCGGGATGCAGGTTGCCTGCGTCTGCCCGCCCACCTACCGCCCCGCCGCGGATGTGCTGATGTTCGCCCACAAGTACGGCAGTGCCTTCCGCCTGCTTACCGACCCCGCCGAGGGCGTGAAGGATGCCGATGTGGTGGCCACCGCCGTGTGGAACACCGCCGCCCCCGGCACCGCCGAGAGCGAGCAGCGCCTGCGGGATTTTGTGGGCTTCCAGCTCACCGGAAAGCTGCTGGAAGGGGCAAAGCCCGATGCGTTGGTGCTGCACTGCCTGCCCGCCCACCGGGGCGAGGAGATCTCCACCGCCGTGTTCGAGCAGCACGCGGACGAAATTTTTGACGAAGCTGAGAACCGCCTGCACGTGCAAAAAGCCGTGCTGGCCATTCTGCTGGCAAACAAGTAAAAAAAGCAAAATCGCCTGTGCCAACTACCCGGCACAGGCGATTTTGTTGCGCGGCGGAAGAAAGAATTATAGCAAAAAGCTATTCTGCACAAAAAGAAACGGCGATTCTTTGGTAAAGTTGCCACTTTACATAGGGGGGGTAATGATATACTGAATGCAACAGAATTGTAACAATAACGTAACAGTTCCAGTTCAATATCGCGGGCAAACTTGTTGAAAAACAGGGACGCAAAGCCAGATGGGGCTAAGGTCTGCAGCTGCAGATGATGCCAGCCGGTTGCATTTACCGCCGCTTTTTCGGTTTGAAGAGAAACGGTAGATTTTCCTGTAGGGTCGTTTCAGGCGCTGTCCGCATAAAAGTGGGCGGCGCCTTTTTGTTTGCCGCCGTATCCGGGAGTGGAGAGTGTTGAAAAAGTTTTTTTCCGGCATCGCACACAGTGCCCATGCAGCCACAGCGGTCATCGTGGTGCTTGCAGTGGCTGTGGCAGGCATGGCCGGGTACATCATTACGGGGCACGCATCCGGCAAGGGTGCTTCCCAGACGGCGGCACAGCCTGCCGCGGAGCAGCCGCTGGAGCTGGAACAGAGCCAGGGCACTTACGTCAAGCCGGAAACGCCGGTGGACCGCAGCAAAAATATCACCCTGCCCGGCTGGGGCGGGTTTACCATTCCGGCGGGCATGACCCACATCACCCAGGGCTTCGAGTTCCATAACCCGGAGGAAAACCTTTGGTACGAAGATGTGATCAGCATCAACGGCACTGAGCTGGAAAAGCTGGTGGTGGACAGCGGCAGCCAGACCGAGATCAACCATTATCTCAAGCTGGCAGGCATCCAGAGCAATGCCGCCGAGGTGACCAGTTACGACAGCAAGTGCTTCCAGCTGGGCAAAACCGAGGACGGTGCCCTGACGCTGGAAGCTGTGGATTATTTTGACGGCACCAAAACCATCACGGTGCAGACCGAGGACGGCCAGCAGGTAGAGCTGCAGGCCGCCTGCCAGCAGGAGTGCTACTACATTACCTTTGGCCTGTATCTGGAGGACGGCGATGAGCTGCTGTACCAGTCGGGCCTGGTGGAGCCGGGCATGTACATCCAGACCATGGACATCTCCCGCAAGCTGAAGGCGGGCACCTACAATGCATATGTGGTGTGCCAGCCCTACCGCTCGGATAAGACCACCAAGACCAACAGCGGCGTTGTGAAGATCACGCTGACAGCCGATTGACAACCGGCGGCCCGCGTTATCGAATAAAATGAGGGTATTCTTTCTCGAAGGGAATCAACAAAATTAAAAAAGGAGCAGGCAATCCACAGCGGCATCGTGCAGCTGCGGTCCCCATTGCCGAACAAGGAAACATGAAAAAGATGAACAAAGTAACTGCGGCAGTTCTGGCAGCGGCAATGATCGGTTCGATGGCAATGCCTGTTTTTGCAGCGGATGAGACAACCCAGCCTTCTACCAATAAGTATGCCAGCGGTTCTACTACGGTAAAGTATCAGGTTACGGAAAGCTATGTCTGGACGATTCACGATACGATCGACTTTGACAAGGATAAGGGCACTAATAAGACTGTTTCGGTGACGCAGGATGTCCAGAAAGAGGATGCCAAAGTAAGTGTGACGACCAACAAGATTGGCGATAAGAAGAAGCTGGTCATTACGGCAGCAGGCAGCGGCACGGGCAGCGCATTTACCATCGCAAATGGCGGTACCGTACTGCCCTATACGATTACTAAAACTGCACAGACAGTAGATGGAACGGCATCGACTGGTCTCACGACTGATATTACTGTAAACGGTTCTGTCCTTGAACTCAATGCTGGCGTAAATACTGGTGATGCAACGCTGAAATTTACTCTGTCTACTACAAAGAGCACGGCAGAAGTTGCAGGCGATTACACTGGCACTGTTACCTACACCGCTGCAGTTAAGCCGCAGTAATTACAAGCGCCTGTTTCCCCTTTTTACCGGGAAATGAAACCAAACAATTGAACACTCGCAGGGGAGTTGGGAGCCTGCTCCCGGCTCCCCTGCTGTTGTGTTGGGCGGCATGGAACAAAACTTTTTTGTGAGGGAAATTTTTATGCATCGGAACACAAAACGCCTGGTCTCGGGCCTGCTGGCGGCGGCTTTTGGCCTGCTGGTGCTGCCGCGCGCGGCGGCGGAGCCATGGACCTACGAAGTGGACGCCGTGATGGCCACCTACGGGGTGGAATACTACCCCGATGTGGGCTTTGAGGACCCCCGCCTGCAGTACCGCAAAGATACCACCGGCACCACGGATACGGCGGGCACGGCAAATGCGGCTGCAGGTGCCATTGCAGAAACGTATAGTATGCAGGACAGCGGGGTGGCGGTATATGCAGACAACAGCAATACCACGGGTACCGATGACTACACGGTAGTGATTCCGAGCGAGCTGACCTTTACGGAAAGTGACAGCGAAAAAAATCTGTCCATTTCAGGAACCGTGCAGAACCACCGTATTTTGACCATCGGGGTTGCATCGGAAAATTCCTATGCACTGAAGAACGCTGATACTAAAAATTATGCAGTTGGGTATAAAGTGACGCTGACAGATGGGACGGGCATTACAGCAAACGATACCGGCAAGACATATACGGTTGAAACGACCGATGCAGCAGTGAACTATTCTACAGCGATGAAAGTAACGCTGGACGAGGACAGATCGGATGCAAAGGTAAGCGGTGATTATACCGATACGCTGACTTTTACAATGGAGTGTACCAAAAAGCCGACCGTTACGGTTCGGTACGAATCCATGGACAGCACGATCGCCGTTACATCGGGAAGTGCACTAGATGGTTACCCTCGGACTTCTGTATGGGAAAATGTGAGCGTAGAAGAAGTTGAGGTGGGAAAAACTTATACCTACACGAACGCGTCCTACAATGATCTGGAATGGGAAAACCAAACGTGTGAGGTTACCATAACGGCAGATCAGACGGATTATTACGCGGACTTCCTGCGCAAAATGTATTCACTGGACTTGAACACGGCAGTATGGGTAGAAGAGGAAGGCCGTTATGTGAACCCGCATGGACAGACAAGCGGATCGCTGAATGAACAAGGATGGGGCCGGGTACAGGCAACCATAAACGGAAAGAAAAGATACAATGCGGTGTTTGACTATTATACAGCACACCCGGTTGGTACAAAATATCAGTTTGAACTTGTGGAGCTTGGCACGGATTATAAGGTAGTGGGTCATGGAGTAAACCTTGATATTTCAAAGCTTCAAAAGGGTGAATGCACTCCCCTTACAGGCAACATAGGCGATCGGATATCCGGTTCGCTGGATTCGTCAAGTGTGCCATATCCGAGCGATACACCGCGCACAAACAAAACTTACGGTGGTGTTACAGTTTGGATTTTTGTGGAAAAAATTGACACTGCAACAGAGAGTTCGGAAGCGGTTGATGATGCTACCACCCTTCTCCCCTCCTGGGATGACACAACAAAGCCGGTTGTGATTGACACATCCACTGCAGATACCGTCACTGCCCAGGAACCCGCAGAAAAGGACACCGACAGCGTTGCCGTTCTCCCCATGCCGGACAAGACGCGGCCTGTTGCAGTTGAAATGCCTGCTGCGGATACGGCCGCAGACACTGCCAATACCGCCAAGGATGCGGATACCACCGCAGACACCGGCAAAGACACCGCAGATGCCGCAGAGGACCCGGACACCGCCTCCGAGGAGGAAGTGCTGCGCATTATGGATGCCGATGAGATGCTGGCCGAGTTTGCCCTGCAGGACGAAGACCCTGTGTAGTAACCCCCGCCCACCCCCCCAGACAAGAAAGCCAAACGGCCGCCCGGAGCCTGCAAAGCCCCGCGCGGCCGTACTTTTTTGGTTGACATTTTGTGCAGAACCGTTATAATAGAAATAGAAAAGGCAACAACGACGACCGCCGCCGGTGGTGGAAACAGGGAGGAGTTGTTGGGGCCGCGGCCTGCAAGATGCAAGCGCCGCTCCAAGGCGCGAAGCAGATGCAGGGAGCCGCAACTCGATCCCGCAAGGGTCAGCTTCCTTTACTGGCAGTTATAAACTAAAAAGTAAACGACCGCTAGAGTGTGGTAGCCTAGGCGGTCGTTACTTTTTGTCGTGAGAATAGTGCTTCGCCCGAGGTTTGCCTTGAAAGACATCCTTCGAGATCATCCACGTGATCTGAATCACGCCTTTGACGGAATACAACAAAAAAGGGGCCATTGCACGGCTGTGCAATGGCCCCTTTGCAATGCAGCGGAAACGATCAGCTGCGCTTCAGCACGGTGATCAGGGTATCACCGGCATTCACCTTGCCGCTCTTCACCGAAACAACGTCCAGGTAATCCTCGGGGTTGGTTACCACAATGGGGGTCACGGTTTCGTAACCGGCCTTCTGGATGGCGTCCAGGTCAAAGCAGATCAGCTCCTGGCCCTGCTTGACGGCATCGCCGGTCTTGACCTTCACGTCAAAACCCTTGCCGCCCAGCTCCACGGTGTCCATGCCAATGTGGATCAGCAGGTCGGCACCGTCTGCGGTGTGCAGGCCGATGGCGTGGCCTGCATCGGCCACAGACTCCACCACGGCGTCCACGGGAGCCACAATGCGGCCCTCAGCAGGCACTACGGCAGCGCCCTGGCCCAGCACATGGCTGGAAAAAGCCTCGTCCTTCACGCTTTCCAGCGCCACAACCTCGCCCTTGACGGGAGAAGCGATCACCAGCTTGCCGCCCTTTTCGGTGGAAGCGGGAACGGCCTCGGGGGCGGGAGCGGCAGGCTCCTCGTCCTCCTCTGCGGGGTCGTCAAAGCCAATAACCACCGTGGCAATGGCGGTGACCACCATGGAGATCACAATGGTGATCACGGCGTTGATCACGTTGCCAAAACCGTCACCGCCAATGTACACGGGCAGAGCCAGCAGGCCTGCGGTGGTGGAGGAATAGGTGTGCAGGTGGGTCAGGCCGGCATACAGGCCAGCCACGCCGCCGCCGATCACGGCTGCGTACAGGGGCTTTTTGAGCTTCAGGTTCACGCCGTACAGAGCCGGCTCGGTAATGCCCATCAGGGCGGTAAAGCCGGAGGACAGAGCCAGCTCCTTCAGCTTCTTATTCTTGGAGCGCACACCCACCACCAGGGAAGCGGTGCCCTGTGCAATGTTGGAAGCCAGCATACCAGGTCCCAGAATGGTGCCGTAGCCCAGGGTTGCGTACTGAATGGTCTGGATGGGGGCAAAGCAGTAGTGCATACCGGTCATGACAAAGAACGGGCACAGGGCACCCATCAGCATGGGGATCACCCAGCCTGCGTAGTCGTTCAGCCAGTTGAAGCCGATGGCCAGCACCTGGCCCACCAGGTTGCCCAGAGGGCCTGCGGCCACCACACCAATGATGCCGGTGCTGATGATGGTGATCATGGGAGCCAGGAAGATCTTGACCGCCTTGGGCGAGATCTTGTTGGCCCACGGCTCGATCTTGCTCTGCACCCACACAATGAGCAGAATGGGCACGACAGAGCCGCCGTAGGACACCATGGTGACCGGCAGGAAGCCGAACAGGCGCACCGGGTCACCGGTGTTCAGTGCGGTAAAACTGGAGTGCAGCAGCACACCGGCCAGCGCAGCGCTGATATAGGGGTTGCAGGCAAAGTGCTTGGCAGCAGAGTATGCCAGAATAAAGGGCATAAAGCTGAACAGCGCATCGCCAAAGGCGTAGAAGATGGCGTAGGTCTGGGAGCCGTTGCTGATCACGTGGGTGGCTACCAGCAGGGCCAGCAGGGCCTTGATCATACCGGAACCGGCCAGCGCGGGAATGATCGGCTGGAAGATGGCGGTCAGGGTGCCGAAGAAGCGCATGATCAGGTTGTCGCTCTTCTCGCCCTGCTGCTCGGCAGCGGCATCATCCTTGAAATTGCCCAGCTTCTGGATGGCATCACACAGGTTGCCCACATCGGTGCCGATCACGATCTGGAACTGGCCGTTCTTGGTCACAACGCCCTGCACGCCGGAAAGCTTTTTCAAAGCTTCCACCTGGGCAAGCTTGCGGTCCTTCAGGGTAAAGCGCAGGCGGGTCATGCAGTGGGTCACGGTGGCAACATTTTCCTTGCCGCCCACCAGCCGCAGAATTTCAGCGGCGGTTTTTTGGTAATCCATAAGTATCCTCCTTGGAACAGTGTAAAAGCGTGGAAAAATTTATAAAACAGACGCGCACGCTCCGGCCGGGCGCTGCAGCCGCCCGGCGGGTGGTGGGGGTCAGTCTTCGGGTTTGGTAATGCGGCGGATGTACACGGCAAGGTACATCGTCTCTTCTTCCGGGATGGCAATGGTGTATTCCTCCCAGATCATGGCCGCAATGCGCTCGGCGCACTGGTACTCCTGCACGTACTGGCTTTTTACCATGTCGTGCAGCATATGGTCGTTGCTGTCCAGCATCTCATCCTTGAACAGACGCTGCGCAAAGAACTTGAGATGGGTAACAAAGCGGACATAGTGCATGTCCTCCTCGTTCAGCGCAGCACCGGAGTAGCTGCGCACAATGGCGGTGATCTTCTGAATAAGCTGCAGGGTCTGGGCGGCCTGGTTCAGGTCGCCGTACTGCAGCTCGCCGTTGACCAGATGCATGGCAATGGAGCCTGCTTCTTCCGGCGGCAGCTGAAAGCCTGTTTTCTCCTTGACAAGCTGCAGGCCGTACTGGGCGGTTTCGTATTCCAGCGGGTAAAAGGCCTTGATCTCGCTCAGCAGCGTGTTCTGGAAGCCGATGCCCTTTTTCAGCCGCGCCACGGCAAAGCTGATGTGGTCCACCAGGTTCAGGAACACGCCCTCGTCCAGCTCGCTGTGCACCAGCTCCTGGTGTTTTTTCAGGATGCCTTCGGCAATTTCCAGGTACACCTGGGGCATGTCGGCCAGCATGGCATAGCGCTGGGTGCCAATGGTTTTGTTCTTGGGCACAAATTCCTTCACCACAGCGGCGGGGTCCACTGCCTGCCCGGGCCGCTGTTTGAAGCCGATGCCGCGCCCGAACAGGATGCGCTCCTGCCCGCGCTCGTTGACAGCACAGACCGTATTGTTGTTGATGACATTTTTGATCCAAAGCTGTTCCCCGTTCATGGGTGATGGTTCCTCTTTCTCTCAGGGGCAGGGCGGCTTCCGGGCAAAAAAATAAACCTGACATTATGCCCGGGGCCGATACCTCAGCCTCAAGCATAATATCAGGTTTTGCCTGCCGAACAGTAACAAGCCCGAAACACGTACTCGATTTGTGTCGTTAGTATAACATTCTGTTCACAAAATTGTCAACCGGCATTTCAAATATTTTCTGTTTTGTACGTTTTGTGGCAAAATATTTGTGCAGGGTGCCAGATACGCGGCCTGCCCGCTGCAAAAAACAAGCTTTGCGCAGCCTGCCCAAAAGCGGCAGAAAAAGATTGTGCCCTTTGCCGATTGACGAAAAACCGCCCGGTTTGCTATACTGTACACAGTCAATCAAGTAAGGTTTGTTACTCTCCGGAGGCTTTCCCTTATCCATTGCAGGTAGGGGTGAACTTTCGGTTTTTTCTTTTGTATGGGGGCGGCAGGCGGATGAAGGTCATCAAAAACATCAACAACAACATCGCCCTGTGCCTGGACAGCCGCAACAACGAGGTGGTGGCTTTTGGCAAAGGCATTGGTTTTACCAAGCCGCCCTACGATGTGCCGCTTTCCAAAGTGGACCGCACCTTCTATGATGTGGACGAAGAGCAGCTGGCGCTGCTCAACCGCATCCCGGAGGCCGTGCTGGAAGCGGCGGCCCAGATCGTGGACCTGGCCAACGAAAAGATGAACGACCAGTTCCGGGAAAACGTGGTGTTTACCCTGGCCGACCACATTGATTTTTCCATTCAGCGCTATCAGAAAAACATCAGTATCAAGCTGCCGCTGTTCTACGAGGTGCGGCAGCTCTACCCGGAAGAATCGGAGATCGGGCAGCAGGCGCTGGAAATTTTGAAAAAGCGGCTGCATGTTGCTCTCCCCCGAGAGGAAGCCGCTGCCATTGCCCTGCACTTTGTCAATTATCAGGCGCAGGCTGGCCCCGCGCCCGGCATCGACTACGGGGCTATCATCGAGCAGGCCACGGCTCTTGTGGAGCAGGAGCTGGCCGTGACAGTGGACCGGGACAGCTTCAACTATTACCGGTTCGTCACCCACCTGCACTACATGATGAAGCGTACCCTGGACGATGCCATGCTGGACACCCAGAACCGGGAAATTTTTGAATCCATGAAAAAAGAGTATCCGGCTATTTATTCCTGTGCGGTCAAGGTGGCCGCCCTGATTGACCGGCAGCTGCAGAAATCCCTTTCCGAAGAGGAAATTTTATATCTGATCCTACACATCAACCGCTTGTGTGCTCGTGAGGATTGTGACCAATAAAGGCAGCAATGCCTTTGGCGGGCTTTACCCCAGAGTACCGCAGGAAGCCTGTGCCGCAGCGGCACGGGCTGTGGCCTGCGGTGCGCTGGGGTTTTTCATTGGAACAGAACCGCCCGGGAGCGCGCCCCGCGCGGGTTTGTGAGACATGATAAACATTTGGAACTGTTTGAGAAAACAGGAGGAAACATTATGGCAAACAAATACGATCCGATGGTCAGCAGCATCGTGGGCCTGGTGGGCGGAAAAGACAACATCCGCTCTTTTGCGCACTGCGTTACACGGCTGCGCTTCAATGTAAAAGACAAGGGGCTGGTGGATGCAAAGCAGATCGAACAGCTGCCGGGAGCCGTAGGCGTGCAGTGGGCAGGCAGCCAGCTGCAGGTGATCATCGGCCAGGATGTGGGCAGCGTGTATGACCGCATCTGCAAAGAAAACGGACTGGAAGAACAGGACGCCATTCCGGAAGATCTGGACAGTGCCGGAAGCAAAAAGTCTGCGGGAGCTTACGTGAATGCGTTCTTTGATGCCATTTCGGGCTGCATCATTCCGCTGATCCCCATGTTGATGGGTGCCGGTATGATCAAGATCATCATCATGATCCTGAGCATGGCCGGCTGGCTGGCCACCGACAACCCCAGCTATGTGGTGCTGAACTTTGCATCGGATGCGGCGTTTTATTTCCTGCCCATCTTTGTGGGCGGCATGGCAGCCAAAAAATTCAAGGCCACTCCGGCACTGGGCATGTTCCTGGGGGCCATCCTGGTGCACCCCACCTTCATCAGCAGCGTGTCGGAGGGCACATCCCTCAGCATTTTCGGGCTGCCGATCTACGCCGCCAGCTATAAGAGCGACTTCATCGGCACCATTCTGGCCGTGTTCGTCATGAGTTACGTGGAGCGCTTTTTCCGCAAGTGGATGCCCGACTTTATCAAGACCATTGCAGTGCCTGCCTGCACCCTGCTGGTCATGATCCCGCTTACCCTCACCGCCTTTGCACCTCTGGGCAAGATCATTGGCAACTGGCTGGCCAGCGGCATGATCTGGCTGTACGGCGTTACCGGTTTCTTTGGCATTGCCATTCTGGCGGTGCTGCGCCCCTTCCTGGTTATGACCGGTATGCACACGGCCTTTACCCCCTACCTGCTCAATGCCATGGCAACCATTGGCTATGAGCCGTTCTACTCCCCTGCTTCCACCGTGGCCAACCTGAACCAGGGCATCTCCTGCCTGGCCGTGGCGGTCAAGAGCAAGCGCGGCGATGTCAAGTCGCTGGCAGCCAGCAGCGGATTTACCGCTGTGATCGGCGGCATCACCGAGCCTGCCATGTACGGCATCAACCTGAAGTACAAGACCCCCATGATCGCATCCTGCATCGGCAGCTTTGTGGGTGCTGCCTACCTGGGCCTGACCCATGTGTATATGCACTCTTTTACCGGCGCGGGCGGCATCTTCAGCATTGTGATGTTCATCTCGGAGGACCCGATGAGCATCGTCAATGCGGTCATCGGCCTTGCCATTGGCGCGGCGGTCACCTTTGCAGCAACCCTGGTGCTGTATAAGGACCCCGTGGAGACCAAAAACTGAAAACACAACCCTGAAAAGTAAAAAAGGCGTCTGCCTGGGGCAGACGCCTTTTGCTGTTATACAGAGCGGGATTATTTGTGCGCAGCCGGTGTGTTGTCTGGAAGCTTTTGTTCAGCCAGGATATACACCGGGCGGTGCTTGGTTTCCATGTAGACCTTACCGAGGTACTTGCCCAGAATGCCGATGCAGAAGGTCTGCACGCCGCCAATAAACATCATAACGCAGATGGTGGAAGCCCAGCCTGCAACGGGGTCGCCGAACAGCAGGCGGCGAACCACAACAAAGATCAGCATGACAAAGGACAATGCTGTGATCAGAATGCCAAACAGCGAAGCAATGTCCAGCGGAGCCTGCGAAAAATCAATGATGCCGCTGATGGCGTAGGAGAACAGCTTCCAGAAATTCCACTTGGTCTGCCCGGCCACACGCTCGGTGTTCTCGTAAGGCAGCCAATAGGTGCGGAACCCCACCCAGCCAAAGATGCCCTTGGAAAAGCGGTTGTACTCGCCAATGGAGTTGATGGCGTCCACCATTTCACGCCGCATCAGGCGGAAATCCCGCGCGCCGTCCACAATGTCGGCGTCCGAGATCATGTTGATGAGCTTGTAGAACTGGCGGGCAAACCAGCTGCGGATGGGCGGTTCGCCGCGGCGGTCCACACGGCGGGTGGCTACGCTGTCGTATTCGCCCGTCTGCAGGATCTCCAGCATTTTGGGCAGCAGTGCGGGCGGGTCCTGCAGGTCAACATCCATCACGGCCACATAGTCGCCATCGGCGTGCTGAAAACCGGCATACATGGCAGCTTCCTTGCCAAAATTGCGGGAGAACGAAAGATATGAGACGTGCTCATCCTGCCCGGCCAGCTGGCGCAGAATGGGCAGGGTGCGGTCTTTGGAGCCGTCATTTACAAACAGCAGGGTATAATCGCAGTCCATGCCCTGCAGAACCTTGGTGGTTTCACGGTAAAAAATGGGAAGAGCTTCCTCTTCGTTGTAACAGGGAACGATCAGCGTAATCTTCATTTTTCTGCACCCTCCTTTTTCCGGTAAAAGACAAACATTCCGATCAGAACGAGTCCGGTAAGGCCGGATATACAGAATCCGGCTTTCAGGAAGGGTGTTTTGTATCTGAGTTCTACGCTGTGCGCTCCGGCGGAAAGATGAAGCGCCATGTACTGGATGTTGGCGGGATAAAGCTCGGCTTCCTCGCCGTCCACATAGGCTGTCCAGCCGGAAGAATACGGGATGGCAAAGCACAGCCACTTGTTTTCCTGCAGCGAGATGCTGCCGGAAAGCTGGTCTGTGCCAAGGGTCAGGCCCTGCAGAGTATCCTGCGCCAGAGCATCAATCTGGGAAGCATACTGCTCCATTGGCTGGCAGAGAACTTCCAGCGAGTCAAAGGAGTAAACACCGCTCTGCGGGAAGGTGATGGTAACAGAAGTGACCGGTTCTTCGCTGTAATCCAGACATACAGCAAAGTCATGACGGCCGGAGTAAAAATTGTAAAGCGGTGTGAAATACTGCAAAGTCTTGCTGAGCTTCGCAGAGGTCGTCAGCGTCAGGTTGAGTGAAGTTGGCTCAGCCCATAAGATCTGCTTCCGGAAGAGTTCAAATTGAGCGGAAAGCGAAGAGGCCTTTTTGCCGGTGCGGCGGTTCAACGCATACGGGGAAAAGCCGCTGTAGTTCAAACCGGTAACAGACAGATAGGTCTCGCTGTCGGCAAGGCCTTCAAAGGTTAGTGTGACGGTGGATTTTGCTGCAGTCACCACAAAGCTGCTGCCCTCCTGCGTGACATTCTTGCCGCAATCTACGCTGTAGCGCACAGATTGGCTTGTCAGGCTGGGGGCAGAGGATCTGGATGCGATCCCGTCCGCCAGAACTACGGACTGCAGAAGCGCTTCCTGCTTTTCCACAGCGTTCAGTGCCGCCCAGTCCGATTCAGCAAGGGAATCTGCATAGGTGTAAGCAAGAGGAAGTGCATGGTCGTTCCGGTAGACACGGTAGCCTTTGAATGCCTTGGCTTCGGAGTCAACTTGGGTAAAGCCGTAAGGCACCGGTGCAGTGTCAGAAGAAGTGGTCACAAAATAGCGGACCGAAGCCAGCGAAAGCAATGCGGCACGATCATCATAGCCTTTGAAATTGTAAGAGCGCGGCTCCTGCAATTGCAATTGACTCCGATAGCTGGAAGTGTACGGATTGGCAATCGACCAATAATAGTTGGTGGAAGAAAGCCCGGCAAGGCAGCCGGCATTATGGGTCAGGCTGCGGCCAGAATAGCGGTAGAAATCGGTGGCATCATCCAGTTTGGCGGCAGCGGTGACGGCCTTGGTTTCGTTGTCGGTCAGGCTGCCAACAGCCTGAATGGTTTTACTTTCCGAAGCGTAGTTGCTGGCGGAAGGCGCATTTTTATAATAACTATAGAAAAAAATGCTGACAAACGTCAGTGCAAGCGCTGCAAACTGTTTGCGCTGGCTGGACGAAGTGCCCCGTGCGATCAATAGCAGGTAAATGAAAATAAGCGAAAGCGTGGCAAGGGCATTTTCGGTTCCGGAAATGTTTAAAAAACGGCACAGTGCAATGAAAGCAAAATACCCGGCAAAGCAAAGGCTTAAAAACCGGAAATCAGCACTGGAAAGCGTAAAAAGCTCCTGCCACATGGCAGCAAGAATATACGCACACAGAAGTGCAAAGGCCCAGCACCAGCGGTTGGCGATGTAGGAAAAGCCGTTTGTTGCCTGCCCCAGAATGGGGAAAAGCATGATAAGAATGCAAATTGCAAATAAGGCCTTGAGCAGGCGGCGCTCTTTTTTGCGGCGGAACAGCAAAAATACGGCGGGAACGGTCAACGCAGAAAAACCCATAAGAAGCCAATGGGAATCTTCTTCGTTTAACAAAATGAGGGGAATGCGCAGATAATGCTTCAGAGAGTAGAACAAAAGGTGACCGTTCTGCACTTCCATGCGGTTGCTGCCCAGAAAGGTGAGTATGACCGGCAGCAGAATGAATGCAGACAGCAGAACACCAAGGATGCAGTACCCCGCCAGCTGAATGCCCTGCCCGAACGCTTTGCCGATCTGCTTGGGGTAAAGCAGAAGCAGGCGCACAATGGTGTAGACCGCTACGCAAAGCGCCAGCATGTAGAAAAAGTAGAAATTGCTTACAGCAGAAAGGAATGTGGCCCCGATCAGCAGCCAGGGCTTTTTCTGCTGCAGACAGATTTCAATGCCCAAGATCAGAAGCGGCAGATAAACCATGGGGTTCAGGAAATAAGGATGCCGGGCTGCGTTATAAATGCCAAAGGCACAGAATGCGTAGGTCAGTGCACTGGCCAGCACGCCGCAGCGGCTTTTGACCCCGGTGTAAAAGCAGAGCATGGAGAAGAAAAGCCCTGCCAGATAAAGCCGCAGCAGAATCAAACCATCGTATAATACCCACATATACCGTGTGGGAAACGCCACGGCCAGAAGGTTTAAAGGGTCGCCTATTACATAATAATGCAGGGCGGAAAGAATATCGCTGCCTTCCCCAAAGGAAAAATCCCAGGTAGGAATGACCAGCCTGCCAGAGGAAAACAAGGTGCGCACGATCTTACGCAGGTATTTTCCATAGTAGACCAAAGCCTTGTAATGCTGGTTCCAGCCATCGTTCTGCCAGATCAATGTGCGTCCGGCAGAGTAATACCAAACAAAAACACCGAGACAGACAATCGGAAAACAAACAGTGTAGCGTAGAAAATATTCAATTTTCCGATTCAGCCTGGGGGGGGGGTACTGAGTGGGTCAGAGAATGCGCCATAAAAATTCCTCCTGTAAAAACAGCCGCATATTGTAAAATAGTATAGCACGGCAGACAAGAGTCCGCAAGTTTCCGTCAAAAATCAAAAGCCGAACGATATTACACCTTCGCCGCACCCTTGTCCAGAATTTTATCAAACCGGGCAAAGAAGGTGATGGTGGTAATGGTCGCGGCCAGAATGTCGCTTACCGGCTCGGCCAGGAACACGCCGAACACCGGGTTGGGCAGCAGGTGCGGCAGAATGAAGATGAGCGGGAACAGCAGAATGATCTTGCGCAGGCATGCCAGCAGCAGGCTGACCTTGGCCTGGCCCAGCGCCATAAAGCTCTGCTGGCAGGCGATTTGAAAGCCCATGGCAAAAATGCCTGCCACAGCGCCCGGAAACAGCA
This sequence comes from Bacteroides sp. CAG:545, assembly GCA_963646665.1. Taxonomy (GTDB): domain Bacteria; phylum Bacillota; class Clostridia; order Oscillospirales; family Ruminococcaceae; genus Faecalibacterium. The sequence continues at coordinate 33,452 of CAVIXY010000002.1, read as the reverse complement.
TCATCAGCAGCCAGAACAGGCAGGTGTAGCAGCCGCACAGTGTCAGCTGAAAACGGAATGCCTGCTTGACGCGGTCTTTTTTGCCTGCGCCGAAGTTGAAGCTCATCACCGGCTGACCGCCCTGGCAGATGCCCTGAATGGGCAGCGTGCACAGCTGCGATGCGCTGGTGATGACGGTCATGGCACCCACGGCCACATCGCCGCCGTAGCGTGCCAGACTGGAGCTGAAACTGATGGACAGCAGGCTCTCAGTGGAAAGCATCACAAAGGACGAAATGCCCAGCGCCAGCACCGGCAGAATGACCGGCCGTTCCGGCCGCAGGTACTCCCGGCGGAGCTTGAGAATGGTTTTATTTCCGGTGAGAAAGCGCAGAATCCACGCTGCGCCCACGGCCTGACTGAGCACGGTGGCAATGGCCGCGCCCTGCACGCCCAGCCCGAACCCGAAGATCAGGATGGGGTCCAGAATAATGTTGATCACGGCACCGATCACGGTGGTGAGCATACTGGTTTTGGCAAAGCCCTGCGTGGTGATAAAGGGGTTCATGCCCAGCACCAGCAGCACAAACACCGAGCCAAGAATGTAAATGCGGCTGTAGCTCAGCGCGTAGGGCAGGGTTGCATCGCTGGCACCAAACAGCCGCAGCAGCGTGGGTGCACCCGCGTAAAAGCCGATGGTCAGCACCACGGCAAAGAACATCAGCACGGTGAAGCTGTTGGAAATGATCTTTTCGGCCTGCTGCTTGTCGCCCTGGCCCAGCGCAATGGCGGTGCGCGGCGCGCCGCCTGCGCCCACCAGCATGGCAAAGGCGTTCAGCAGCATCAGAATGGGAGTGAACAGTCCCACGCCGGTCAGTGCCGCCGCGCCAATGCCTGCAATGTGGCCGATGTAAATGCGGTCTACGATGTTGTACAGCAGGTTCACCACCTGTGCCACAACGGCCGGGATCATCAGCTGCAGCATCAGTTTTTTCACGCTGCCGGACCCCATGTCCTGTTTTGCTTGTGCCATGGGAAGAAAACTCCTTTTACTTCAAATTTGAAATAGTTCTCCCCTATTATATACGAATCGCACAAAAAAGAACAGCCCTTTTTTACAAAAAGGACGTTCAAAGGCGGCAAAACATGCTGCCCGCGCCGCCCCGGGGCCGCTGTTTTCCCTGCCGAAGCGCAGAGAAAATGGTTGACGCCCGGCCCCTTTTTTGCTATACTGTAAAGGCTACAATATGGAGATGTATCGAAGTGGTCGTAACGAGAACGACTCGAAATCCAAGTGGATGCTTCGTCAGACTTCTCCATTTCAAACGAGGAAACGTCAAAATTTGATGTTCTAACAGGCTTCTGAACCTGTCTGAACGATGCGTTTTCTAACAATATTCTAACAGCATTTGTTCCAAGTTTCAAGGATGATTTGCGATATACAAATCGTAAATTTTCCACGAAAATATACTTGGAGATGTATCGAAGCGGTCGTAACGAGAACGACTCGAAATCGTTTTGTCCTTAATCGGGCACGTGGGTTCGAATCCCACCATCTCCGCCAGAGGTCGTAGATTCAAACGAATCTACGACCTTTTCTTTTTGTATCAAGCTGGGAGATGCGGCTCTCGCTTTATCACAACGCGCTTTCAATATGAACGATAAATCCATAATTGTTTGGCAGACTTTGATTCACCTAGAAGGTTGGCAATTACACCAGCAGACCCCTGTTTGCTCTTATAATCGAGATGCGCATAGATGTCAGCGGTGGTAGAAAAGGTACTATGCCCCAGCCACTCCTGAACCTGCTTCATAGAAACGCCATTCATAACCATCAGACTGGCACAACTGTGGCGTAAGTCGTGGAAACGGATGTGCTTCAGACCGTACTTGGTCAGCAGCCGGTCAAAGTGTTCTGTCACGAAGTTCGGGCGAATCAGCTTGCCTTCCTGATCGGTGCAGACGAAATCCAGATACTCGGTGCTGTAACTCTTCTTGAACAGCTTGCGGTAAAGCTGCTGCTTCTCCTTCTGTTTCAGAAGTTCTTCTTCCACAGCCGGAATCAGCGGCAAGGTGCGGCAACTGGTCTTGTTTTTCATCACGTCACTAACAACCGGAACGTACTTGCCGTTCACCACCTGTTCCGTGACCTTGTGGTTAATGGTGATGGACTTGCGTTCAAAGTCGATAGATGACCACTTCAAACCCAGCACCTCACTGCGGCGCAGACCGTAGTAGGCCGTGACGAGGATGCACAGGTGCAGCGGGTCATCCTGCGATACTTCAAGCAACTGCTGGACTTCATCCTTGGAGTAGAAGTTGGGCCGGAAACTGTTCTTCTTCGGGCGGTCAACCTTCAGCATCGGGTTGGTTTCCAGATAGTCCTTGCGGACAGCATCCTTGAACGCCTTTCCGAAAATGGCATGATAATGAATGACTGTGTTGGTGGTGTAGCCCTCCAGCAGAATCTTCTCCTGAAACTCATCCAACACCTGCGGCGTAACTTCGCAGAGCTTTAAGCCCAGCGGCTCAAAATACTGCGTGATGCGTCCGGTAATCATCCGATTGTAACTGATAAAGGTTGCAGGCTGAATGGATGCCTTGTGAACCTGAACCCACTCGTTGAGGTAGTCCAGAAACAGCATCTCCGATTTGTTGGTGGGCTTGACGGGTTGCGGCACAGGCTTGGCCGTTTTAGCATCTACTTTTTCGTAGACACCACCCCGGCCAGTGGGAAGCTCTCCAGTTTCATCATAGCGGAGCAGGACTTGATGGAGCATGGATTCTGCCTTGCGCTTGTTGCCGCGCACGGTCAGACCTGTGGAAATCCACTTGATTTTCCGTTTGCCATTGACATCGTAAAGGTTGAGTACAAAGTAAAAGTGTCCATTTTTCTCTTGGACAGACCCTGTTGTTTTCATCATAAACCTCCTTCTAACTTAACAGGCGTGCTGTCCGTTGCTGCACTCACAGCATACCACATCCAGCTGCGGATTTCCAGCAGGGAATGCACTCTGCCCGGTGAGCAGGAACTCAATTACACTCAACTTCGGGATACGGTAGGTACGCCCGATCTTGAGCGCAAACAGGCGGCGGGAACGAATCAGTTCCCCTACCGTGTGGCGGTTCAGATTGAGCATCTCCGCAGCCTGCTGAAGACTGACTGCATCGGGGTAGCTGGGGAACATTTTGGAATAGGCATCGTTAAACTTCATGCGGCCTCCTTCTGCATAAGTAGTTTAAGGTCGAAAAGTGTGTCACCTGCTCGTATCATACTTGGCAGAAAAACTGCGGTCAGGTGACAATGTAACGAGAATTGGTGGCTGTTCCAACTCTCCAGTCGCAGATAAGCTCCCAATAAATGCCTAGCTGCGTTAATATGATATAGGTCTCCCATATTGGCCCTCGGCATCCCTAGGAGTGGGGAATCGTCCGGCGGCGGGCTTGCACCGCACCATTGGCATTTCAGCCACCCCGTCTTCATCATGACCGGGCTGCGAGTTACAGAAGTACCTTTTGGGAAGTACCGGACGATTGAGCTATTCACTTGTCAAGGAACGTATGGAAGATGTCTGGACTTTGAAGGACGAAAAACATCCTTCTACTTAGTAGCCGATGAAAAAGGTCATTTCGTAGCATTGAAAGCAATCTTGTAAACAAAATGTCATAATAGTCCGAGAGTCGGCTTGAAAAAGATGCTTTCATATACGAGCCATTGGGAATGAATGTTTTACACCCATTGGCGAGTTGCTGTAATAAAGCTGTAATAAAGTGGAAACGGGGCTACCTCATAAAGATGCCCTACACTTGGTAGGCATCGGGAACGCCTGTTTCGTAGCATCGGAGGGGGATTTGTAATAGAATTGTCACTTTCAAGACCGAATTTCCATTTTTGAAAAAGTCCTCTCAATAGGTAGCCGACGAGAAAGGCCAAAATACAACCGTCTTTTTGAAATTTAACAAAAAAGTCACAAATAAGTGGGCTTTAAAGAGGTGTTTCTACTCTTAACAGAAAAAGTGGCTTAAAACGGGGGGTATGAAGGTTGATTTTTTCGACTTCATTGAAAGTTGAAAGAACGCCCTCACTTGGTAGGCATCGAGAAAGGTAGTTTTGCAACCTCAATTTTGAGAATTAACAAAAAATTCACATTTTTAGTGAGATGCTTGCAAAAAAAGAGAGCCAGACGTGCTGGCTCTCTTAATGGTTGGAACGCAACTGTTATTTGTTTTGTGTTTAGATGCTCTTCCACCAATGCCCCTTGAACTGAAATTCTACACCGAGATTTCGGGCTTCTTCCACAACGGAATCTAATTCATGCCCGCCCATCAGCCAGATAGAGCCGCTTGTCGCACGGTTATCTGTGTAATTTACATGGCTTCGTTCCAAAAGATCAATGATGGCAATGTCATTCATAGAAATTTGCTGGTTTGCGTTTTTTGGTTTCTTAGGGCTTGCTTTTTGGGATTTTGCAGTGGAGGCCCCTTTTGCTGTCTTTCGTGTGGTAGCTTTTTGCGCTGTCGCGACCTCAACCACAGGGAGTTTTAGCTTGTTTTCCGGAACATCGACTGTGGCTTGCTCTACCACGGCTTCCATCTGCACCGATAGAGCCTTTTCCTCATCCGGTTTTGGGACAATACTCTTGGGGTCAAGGGCAATCTGAATGGTTTCCAAGTCGATAGAATCGTCCTCGCTATGCTTGCTTTCAATAATTTGAGCAGCACGAAGTTTTACTCGGCTCAACAATTCAGACGTGCGTTGTTCACCGCTGTTGCTGCCTTCAGCAGCTTCTGGCTCAATGCCAAAGGCTGTAAGTTCAGAAACAACACGTTCCATCGTTTCTTCTGGAGCGCGATAATATTCGCTGCCACGAATCCGAATGAAACGCCAACCCAATCGCTCCAGAATTGTCTGTCGCTCCATATCCTCCCGGACTTTTTCTTCGCCGCTGTGCCAACGTTCGCCATCACATTCGATGGCCACCATCTTTTTGCCACACAGCGCGACCATATCCAAACGATATGCACCAACCTTCCATTGCTGGACAAGGTGATACCCACGATCAGAAAGGTTTGTAGCGACCGCCAATTCAAACGGCGATTCGGAATGAACCTCGATTTCAGTATGTTGAACATCCAGTGCATGAGGATTCGCGGCATAGTCAATCAGCCGTTTACGCATATCACTCGGTTTCAAATCATTGGCAGCATCGAGCGAATGCACCACCCAAAGTTGATCTTTTGCACGGCTGGCGGCAACATTGTAGCGTTTCCGCATTGCATCATCCACACCAAAGCCCATCATAGACAGAGGCCCGGTTCCATCGCCGCTATCAACTAGACTAAGGAACACCACATCACGCTCATCGCCTTGGAAATTCGCTGAATTTCCACAAAGAATATTTCGCGAAACGATTTCTTTTGCGTCAATCTCCTGCTCAACCTCACGCTGGATAACCTTGACTTGCTCATCACCTAACAAGGAAATCACGCCAAATGTTTTCCCTTGGTATTCGTCCTGTTCCATGCAGGCTTTCATCAGAGCAACAATGGCTTCGGCTTCTTTGGGATTGGTCTTGAGCCGCCCCATACGTTGACCATCGGCTACACGATAATTGACTACTGCCGGAAGGAGCGTACTGCTGCTGGCATCCCGAAGTGGCTTAATTTTGTAATCATAGGACAGCATATTACTGAATCCGATGATTTCGGGCACACAGCGGAAATGCTCTCGGAGCATCAAAGGTTGGAATGTTGTGGCGGCAATGTCATAAATGGACGCTTTAGCGTTGTACAGGTGAGAATTTGGAATTTTATCGTGCAGATACATCTGTTCCAATGCACTCATTTTATCTGTGTCTGTACCGACTGCCATTGGGCTGACCTGCTTATCATCGCCAACAATAATCAGCTTTTTGCCCATATACAAAATGGCCAGCGAAGAAACATCCGATTGACTGGCCTCGTCAATGATGACAATATCGAACTGGTTTTCTTTAGGATTCAAATTTTCCAGCGCACGGTTGATCGGCATAATCCAACACGGAACTGCTACTTGGCACTTTGACATTAGCTCTCGCGCCTTAGCTTTCAAGGCTGGCGCGATTTTACCCGTACCCTTGCCGATTCGTTTGACGGTCTGCTTCCAGCCTTGCAGAGCTTGTTTCATGTCAATATCGGCTTCCGTTCTGCGCAAGAGGTGATACCACCCACACTTTTCCGCATATTCTGCCGTAATAGACCGATACTCTTTGCTAAGGCGCAAACTGTCAGCTTGGAGCTGCTCAAAAGGCTCTTTTGTAATTTCATCAATTCGACCGGAAAGCTGCTTCCACTTCCATGCATCTTCAATCGTATCCGGGACAGTATCCGAACCATGGATTCCATCTCGATTCTGGATTGCGTCAGCCCACTGCGGTGCAATCGGCTTCAAAATGCGAAGCATTTCCATTCGCTCCCGTTGCAAAGCATACTTTCCATACATTTCTTCCAGCAAGGAGAACGTGTTCATATATTTTTGCGCGTCACCGTCTGTAATTGCATCTGCAAGTGTAGTGCAGAGGGTGCTGTTCACACGCTTATCAGAGAGCAGTAAGTTTTTGGTCTGCCGGAGAAGGGCTTCTCGTTCGCCTAACTCAAGAATAAGAGAGCAAACATCACACAGCTTTGGAATAGTCTGTTCAACCGCACCAAGGATTTTAGAGGTTGCAGACAGGTCGGAATCCAAAGTATTGATGCCAAATATCTGATCAGATGGAATTCCAGCCGCCATCAGCTTCTCACTTAGTTTTGCATAGTCATCCTGATACCAGTTCAGATACTTCTGGATGTGTGGAATCCAGTTGTGTGCAATGCGTTCGGGAGAAGAAGTATCCAATTCAAAGAATTTTGGAACACCTTGGGTCGCCAGCAGTTCATCCCAGTAAGTAGCACATTTCTGTCGTACTTCCTTTAATTCGATAGTATGGAGTACCAAGTCACAGTCTGCCGCAGACTGCGCCAATTTACCGTTGATTTTTACGCTTTCATGTGCAGCAACATAGTCCTTATGGAACATCCGAGTGAGTGCTGGAATTTTTCCATTGGGGCCAAGCACAGTTTTAAGAGCCTCAAATGAAGTTTTTAAGTCACTTGCATTATCAGGCTGTGCAAAAACAATCTCTACGCCGAATTGTTCTTCAACCAGCGTTTCTGCATAGCGACAGGTTGCTTCGATCTGCTCAATCAGCAGTTCCCAGCGATGGAGATAAGAGCCGCCATTTTTGCCGTCTACCGCTGCGGACTTCATCCATGGATCGATTGCCGAAAATTCATGAGCGTATGCAGAGAGTGCTTGCAGTGCATCACGCTTTGGATAGAAAATTGTGAACTGCCCATTCAGACCATCAATATCAATCAGCTTTTCAATCGGGCGATTCTGAATAGTCCATCCTTTGAGCTGTTCAATTCGCCTTAGCTGATCTTGCATAGAACGCATTTCCGTTTGAATGCGTTCAAATTCTGGCGGAGGCAGCAGATCGGTGGGATTGGGAAGGTCCGCTAAAAGTTCTTCTTCATCCGATTCGGACACTAACCGATTGCTTCTATACAGTTCCGTTAGCTGCTCAAATGTCAGCGGCAAAGGTGTGTCCAGACGCACTTTGCCCGGAATATAAGACAAGTCGTCCGCATGAGCCAACACGAACTCTGCGGCCTTAGACGGAGAAAATTCTTCTCCATTATATACAATACAGCTACACTCCTGATTTAGAATCGCAAAAATCTTACGCCGAACATTGGCAAGTTGGTCAATGACCTCCTTGCGCTCCCCGGCAAGACGATTCATTTCTCGCTGCATCTCATGGGAAGTGGTCTTGGACATATAATCGGTGATGCCATCCACCGAACGCTCCATATCAAGGTTAGAATCATCCAGAATCGACACGCACAGGCTTTGCAGCCCCGGTGCAACTTTTTCTTTCAGAACGCTCAAAGCCTTCTTTGTATGGCTCGTCACCAGAACACTTTTACCCTGTGCGAGAAAATGTCCCATCAAGTTTGCAATGGTGTGAGTTTTGCCAGTACCCGGAGGCCCCTGCACCAGAACCGCATTGTATTGCTCGATACGGTGTGCGATTTCTAGCTGTTCTTTGTTGGCCTCTTTGGAAAGTAAAACATCCACACTTTCCCCGCCAACAGATGCAAGCTGTTCTTCGATGGATTCTTCGCCATCATCTTCCGGCAGATCAATTTTTCCACCGCTTACAATGTCAGAAATCGGCGCAGGAACAAACCCGGTCTGCTGGATGTTCTCGATGATTTTTTCGATGGCTTTCGGAGTGCCATCCAATCTCTTACGGACAATGTAGCAGGGTTCAAGATACAGAAGCAACCGATTTTTCTTACTCCAACCGGTCGGAACACCCGCTGCGGAAAAAATGCTGTCAGATGAAAGCTGACGTACCAGTGCTTTTAGGAAGTCCGGAGTGCTTGTTCTGTCCAATGGATGATAGTCGTTTGCGCGCAGATCATCATTCAGGTGATTGATAGCATCCAAATTGATGCCTTCCATCATCTGAAACAAGACAGAATAGAGTTCGGAAGAACTTTCTGTATCATGAATGGAGATGACATTCTCCATTGCGTCATACTCAAGCTGCACACGATGAGTCAACACAGGATGTGCGATATCAGGGTTCTGCGCATCACGAAGCATACCATTTGCTACAATGATTTCTTCGGTTTCGGCTTCTCGCTGCAACTCAAAATAGAGCTGATACAAATCTGTAAACAGCTCTCGCGTTTTTTCAATGATATGTTGTCTATCTGCCCATGCGGTGCGCAGAACTTGCCAATTCTGATAGGAAGTTACTCTTTCGGGATTATCCTCAAATCGCTCAACGACAGCATCTTCTTCTGGGGATTCTTCCGTATCAGGATTTTCAGAGGCAATGTTTCGTTCGGGCATCACCTCTGCTTCTGTATGATAATCGTCCCAACCAGATACCAGCCAGTCTGCGAAGAATTCGTCCGGAATCGGACATTCTTCAAATTCAGGTTTTCGGATGGAAAGCAGTAAATCATCCGCTGTTTCGCTCTCTTCCTCCACCCGATCTCGATAGAAAACTTTGATGTACTCTGAAAAAACAGGAATATCAGGAATGGCAAGATGCCATGGATAGTCTTTGATATTCAAAACGACTTTTTGTTTGAGTTTGTTTAGTTCCTTGATGAACTCAAACAGAGAAATCGTCTTTTCCTGTTCCGATAATGTTTGGACTTCCTTGACCTCCAACACCAGCACCTCCGGAATCTGTAAGCGATATTGCTTGTGAACCGATAATAAGTAGTTTATTTTATTATAGTTGGTATGGAAGGAGGAATCAATGATTGCTATTCAAAATCTTGATAAGTGCTTCTGCAAATTTGAAATCTTGCTCCTTCGTTCGCTTTGCACTCCCCTTTGGGTGTTTTCCTGCACGAAGCAGCTTTTTGTTTTCATACCGCCGCAGCATGAGTGCGTCAATGTTGTCAGCAGTGTATTCCAGACCGTTTTGGTTCAGCACTCGTGCACATTTGGCAAGACATATACTCGCTAGCCCGTAGTCCTGCGTCACGACAATATCACCGGGCTTTACTCGGTTGACCAGCGCGAAGTCCACACTGTCCGCTCCCTTATCGAACATCAGCGTTTGCGCACCATCACGCTCGATTTGATGGGAGATGTCGCACAAAATGATAACCGGAACACTGAACTGTTTTGCAATCTGCACCGTCAAATCGACAACCGGACAACCATCTGCATCAATTAAAATTGTCATGCGTGTTCCTCCATCACCCACTGAAATGCTCTTGCCGTGCGCAAATCAGCATCCTTAAAGTGTCCACCACTGTTCCATTCAAGGACGCAGTCTGCACCATGCTCTGTAAGTCGGTCGTGCAGAGTGCGGATGTTATCGCCCACAGAGGACATCACTGGATTTTTTGTACGTTCTTCTTTATCGCCAAGGCTCAAATAAACACACTGTGCATGAATAGGATGCCGCTGTTCAAACTCCATCCAACCCGGAAACCACACAGACGGAGATGCAGAGGCGGTACCATAGAACAGATCTGTCTGGGTGGATGCCCAAAGTGCAAACAGTCCGGCCAGTGAGTAGCCGCCCAAAATGATTTTGATGTTTTCCGGGAGATTAAACTGTAGCTTCAATGTGGGAATGACCTGCTCTGTCAGAAAGAGCAGCGTGACCATCGCATTGCCGCCGAAGCCCTGTTTTCCCCACACAGCGGGTGCTTCCCACGGAGAAAGCTCGTTGTTCCAGTCCGTTACAGGGATGGCGGCAAACAAAAATTGAGGTGCACTCTGTGCGATAGCGGCGACTTCGTTGTCCATGCTTTGCAGCTCATGTTCATCCGTCATTTGGAGCAGCAGATACGCTGCATCGGATTTACCGTAAACATAACATGAACTACCATCAATGTGAATTGTCTGTGCAGTCATCACAGCAGCCTCCCGGAAATTTTGATGAGTTCAGTATAGCAACTGAAAAATCATTTTGCAATTCAAAAGGTTTCACAGCGGTAGCAAGCAATGTTTTTGTCTATACAAAAACACTTTTTGCGCTGCAAAATGCTTGTTGGGGAATCCCAAACCCTTGAACTGCATCCGCTGGATGCAGGCTGCGCGTTTTTTCAAAACGCTCTTTCGGCACTCCATGGGAAAGTTGCGCTCACAAGAAATTCCAATAAGTAAACACAAAAACAACGATTTCAAGGTTCTTTGCGATTTTGTGCGTCCATTTTGCATTTTTCACTAGAATCGTTGCACTTTGCCGCTTAACTTGGTATCATTAAATATGAAAGGACTTCCGCATAGAAGGGAAGAAAACGTTACGCCTATTATTTGGAGATGGATTGGCAAAAAGTTCACATGAGGATAAAACGAGGTGTACCTACATCGTTCTTCTCTACAACGTTGAGAATGAAGGGTAGTATTACGACAATAGAGTAAGAGGTGTCTATAGTCGATATAAGGAGGACATTATGTATTTAAAGTATGTTCAGATTGTGAATTTCAAAAATCTTAAGAAAGCACGGTTTGAATTTGCGAAGGGTGCTAACACCATAATTGGTGAAAACGATGCTGGTAAGTCAAACGCATTGACTGCTATTCGAATTCTTCTTGATGATAATTATTACTATAATACAAAACGTCTCAAAGAAACGGATTTTTCATATGCACTGGGGGATTGGAAAGGTCATTGGATTATAATATCTGCATTTTTTGATGAGATTTCAAATGAAGATAAAAGCAATGAGTTTTGCGCGGAGTTAACTCCAGAAGCGGAAAATGCTGATTTCTTGAAATCATATATTCGTTGTGCAGATAAAAACTTTGGAACGGTTTCTCTTTTTATTCGCCCGTGTAGAGCCAAAAGAGTAGAATTAGCGGAAGCTGCTCAAAAGGGTACGTTTGAATCCGTTCGGTCACAGATAAAATTAAGCGATTACGAATTTTATTATGCAGCACGCTCGCAGGCGGATTTTACAGATGAAAGCGTATACAAATCGATTGTTGGAGATATTTGTTCTGGACAATATGTAAATCCTGAAGATGATGACCAATCTGTTCTTGGCAGCAAAATTGATATTATGAATGTATGGCAGCATGTATCAACAGTGTTTATTGATGCGCTTCGGGACGTAGATGCTGAACTTAAAAAACCAAAAAATCCCATACGTCAAATTATTGATACTATTGAAGGGGATATTAACGGAACAGACATCGATGAAATAAAGAAAAAATCTCTGAATTAAATACAAAAATAGCTCATATTCCACAGGTTTCTGATATTGGGAATCAGGTTAATGAGAAATTACTTGAAATGATTGGAGCAATTTATTCGCCTGAGATTAAATTAGAATCCCGATTGAAAGAAGACTTTGCAACACTGGCCAGATACTTGACGATTTCACCTTCCAATCAGACGGATATAGATTTATTGGGGCTAGGGCATCTCAATATTCTATATATTGCTATGAAGTTGGTTGAGTTTGAAATCAATCGTAGTCGAGAACTCCTCAATATTATGATTATTGAAGAACCTGAGGCTCACATTCATACACATATCCAAAAAACCTTGTTTGATAATCTTCGGGTTGCACATACTTATACACAGATTTTGATGTCTACACATTCAACTTATCTTTCAGAAGTTTCGGATATTGAAAAAGTAAATGTCATGAAGAAGGTTGATGAACAGACCTCATTGGTAATGAGGCCTACCAATGGATTAGATCAGTTTGGAACAGATATTTTGAAATATAAAGGAGTTTCCTTTTCAAAAATCATATCAAGATATTTAGATGCAAAACGAAGTGTTTTGTTATTCTCCAAAGGAGTTATATTGGTTGAGGGCGATGGTGAAGAAATACTGATCCCAGCATTAGTTAAGAAAGTTTTGGGAGTATCTCTTGACGAAATGGGAATAGGTCTGATTAATATTGGAAGCGTTGGATTTGAAAATGTTGCGTGTGTTTTTGATGAAACCCGATTGCAGCGAAGGTGTTCTATCATAACAGACTCGGATGCAATTGTGGAAGGTGCCGAAAAATCCAATCCTACTGCAATGAATCGTGGTACTACGCGAAAGGAAAAATTATCCAAACTTTTTGCCGCAAATTCCTATGTCGAGGCTTTTTATGCGCCTCACACACTTGAGGTGGATTTTGCAAGCGAGGAAAACAACAAGGGCTTTATATGTGATATCATAGAAAACACCTACAAAGATGCTGCCGCAATAAAAACACACATTTCAACAATTAAATCAGGAACGGAGGCGGAACGATACGATTCAGTAATGACAATTGTAAAGTATATAAAAAAGGGCTGGTATGCAACATTGCTTGCTGAAACAATTAATGCAAGCGCTATAATTCCAAGGTATATTCTTGATGCAATTGTATTTGCGGCACGGGACATTCTTTCTGAGAAGTTGTTATTTAAAATTGCAAAATATTCTTTTGAACAGTATAAATCGGATAGCAACCCGGATGATTTAAAAACAGCATTTCAAAATGCAAAAAGTTCAAAGGAGATTCAAGATACAATTAGGGCCTTCTGCGATAAATTTCCGGATAATATGGCTTCTTTGTTTATAACTAAGGCAGGTGCTCTAAATGTCGGATTATCAGAGTGATATACTCGATGGACTTTCCCAAGAACAGCAGACTGCATGTGCAGCTCAAAATAATATTTTGCTGACCGCTTGCCCCGGAAGTGGCAAAACTCGGACACTTACGCACAGATTAGCATACCAAGTTCTTCAGGATGCCAATTCCAGAAAGCTTAAAGTGGCAATCACATACACTAATCGTGCAGCGGAAGAAATTACGAAGCGTTTGGATGAGATGAACGTTGATTTGTCAAACATCTGGGCGGGCACCATTCATCAATTTTGCATGCGGTTTATTATTCGTCCTTATGCGATGTACTCCAAGAGATTGTGTAAGGGATATCGAATTATAGATGATTATTCTAAAAAAGCGTATGGGCGAGAAATAGCTGCGAGCATAGGAATACCCATTAACTATTATGACGATCCTTTTCAGTATAAAAGTGTTAGAATTGAATATAAACATGTGTTGGAAAAAAAGAAAGAAATCGATTTTGATGAAATTCTGCTACTTTCGGAAGAACTATTATCTTCGTGTGCGTTTATTAGCTCAAACATAGCATCAATTATAAGTAGCATTTTGGTAGATGAATTTCAAGACACGAATGAGCTTCAATACTTGATATTGTCAAATATTTATAAAGCAAACAAGTCAATGACTCTAATGTTTGTAGGTGATGTTAATCAAGCTATTTTTAGTTCTTTGGGAGGTGTGGCAAAAAACAAGAATGAATTGGAAAAACTTTACGAAACCAGTTTTGATTCGATGTCGCTTAAGGGATGCTATCGTTCTACACAGAGATTGGTAGACTTGTATAGTAGATTTGAAGTCTCTAAAACTGACGCGTACTCAGCTGCAAAGTATAAAAATGAAATTGGGGAAATACATTTTTTTGATTTTGTTCATTATATGAATTTGGCATCTGAAATTGCGAACATAATAAAAGTAGAACTCGAAAAAGGGACAAAGGCCGAGGAAATTTGCGTTATTGCACCCCAATGGTCTTTGCTGTTTGACCTTTCTGGAAAACTTCGTTCAATGCTTCCAGATATTTCGTTTGATGCGCCAGATATTTCTCCGATAAAGTATAATCCGATGAATCCGTTGTTTTTGATAGCAAAATTACTATTTATGCCATCTGGTAAAAATGTTAAACTGAGAAAGCGAATTGCAACCGAGTTTGTTTCAATTATTAGAGATGATTTTGGAATTGCAGTGCCGGATGATATTCAAAGCTATGATATTCTTTGTACTGTTAACTGTTGCCGTTGCATAGATGCAAACGGAATAAACTGTTTGAGAGCCGCAATAGAAAAAGTTTTTGAGTTATTAAATATATATATAAGTAAAGAAACATCACTATCTGAGTTGATGAATTCCTTTTTTGATGAGATTCACTCAAGAGTGACTAGGTACTCACTCTCTACTGACTTTGAATCGATTAGTAAGTATTTTGGGGATAAAAATGGCGTAGTGCTCTCAACACTTCATGGAGTTAAGGGTGAAGAGTATACTACTGTTATTGCTGCTGGGTTGCTAAATGGTTATCTCCCTCATTGGGACTATATTACGAAACCAGCAAAGAAACCATATCGACAGAATGAAACACGTAAACTTCTTTATGTGCTTTGCTCTAGGGCTAAAAAGAACCTGTACTTATTCAGCGAAACTGGACGAACTACAAAAAAGGGAACAATATACACACCAACAGATGAATTATCTTTAATTGCGGATTTGTTATGAAATAAGTGTAACAGTGATATCTGTTGGCCAAGTGGCAGAAAAGATTGCTTGCAGTGAACTGTTCGGAAGATGATGGGGATTAAACCCCAATAAAAAGCCCACAGGACAGATTTTATATCCGGCCCGTGGGCTTTGCTATGTTTACCGTTTTGATTTCCGTTCTTAAATTTTAGAATTCAAATACTCTACAAGTTCCCAAACGGTTGTCAGAGGATTGCTCTGTCGTGAAAACGGCTCAATACCTCGATTCTGAATTTGGCCAGCACGAGCTTTCGCTCGCTGAATTGCAGTTGCCTGCAAAGGCTTCAAAACGTCAAAATAATCTTTGTTCTTTTCATAATCAGGGATTCTGTTCGGCTGTTTCAGCACGCGAATCAATGCCTGACAATCTTCGACCTCTGTCTGCTGATTTATAAAGTGCAGTAAGAACCACAGCTCGAAGGATGGATTAGAGTAGGCCAGATGATAGCCTTCCTTTTGGGCGGACTGTTTAGCGCGCAGAAGAACCTCATTGGAGTTATCGTCACGGTCAAATACACACCAGATGGAATCGCCATCTTCCGGGTAGTATGGATTATTGCCCATCGTTGACTTGGCTTTCTGCACAAGCCTGTCGGCAGACTTATACTGCGAAGAAATCGGGATGATGTCGATATTACATCCCCGGCTGCGGAAACGCTTGAAATAACGAATCTCGGTTTCGCTGCCCTCACAGATGAGATACACCACCGGGTTGCGCTTTCTTGTGTGGGCAGACTTACGACTAATCTCTTTTATTCTGCCCATGCTGCATTCCCTCCAATGAACGGAATCGCACCGTAGCGGCCTTGCAAATAGCCTTTGGAAATATTCTCGCCTTTCCGGGGAGAGAACTCCGTCAGGGCATAAATGTCGGTCTGCATGGTTTTTTCATCCTTTTCTGCAAACCAAATCTGATCACGCCGCAATAGAGTTAGGTCAAGAAGTCCGGTGTCGTGTGTGGTAAAGATAAGTTGGGCATGATTCATGTTGATGGCGGCATCCTGCACCATCTCAATCAGATGTCGTGTCAAGAGCGGGTGCATACTGGATTCGATCTCATCTACTACCAGAACAGAGCCAGATTCCAGTGCGGCGAGCCACATACCAATGCGAGAGAAGAACCGCTGTGTACCAACGGACTCCTGCCCTAATGGAAGCCAGAAGCCCTTGGATGTGCCATCTTCGGCATCAAGAGTGTGCAGTGCGGAAATGATAGGCTCTTCCTTGGAGCCAGTGATGCGGATGTCCTTGATTCCAAGGTCGGCATACAGCATTTCATGCAAGATCCGGCTCTTTTCAGAGCCGCCTTGCCGGATGGCAGACAACGTGGCATCCAGCCGCATTTCGGTTCCCATAAAGCCCGTCAGCTTTTCAAAGAACCACAAATATGCCTTTTCCGTCTGCGGACAGTTCCACTCATTAGAACTGGACAAATAAAGACGATTTTCGGCAGTTCGTCCAGAAAGTGTAAGCTGTTCTTGGATGTTTTCACGAAATTGGTAGCTGCTCCCCTCTCTGGAAAAGATCAGAGCCTCCCGGCCATTTGGCCAGTGATAAAGGTACTCGGTCAGAACTTTGGACTTATCGAATGAGAATCCATAGGCATATTTGATGCCGCCATAAAAATAAATGACTTCAAAACTGGTCGGCTGTGTAGGTTGGTCGGTAAAAGCAAACGGTTCCTGCGGAAGAGGTTCACCCTTCAGAAGTTTGGCATAGCGGCCACAGACCATTTCCCGCATGAGCAGGAGAGCATGGAGAACATTGCTCTTTCCGGCGGCATTTGCGCCGTACAGTGCCAGCACCGGCACAAGCTGTTTCTTCTCGTCCGGCGAAATCAGGCGGTCAGCCAGACTTTTGTCCGTGGATGCTTTCAAGCTGATAATGGCCGTTTCCTTGATGGAACGGTGATTGGTGACTGAAAATTGAAGCAGCATCGCAATTCCTCCCAGAATATTTCTGAATCCAGTGTACTCTATTCTTGACGAGAAGTCAAATTTTAATTTGGCTATTTGCGAGTTTTCTTCAAAAATCAAGAATAAAATCAAAGATAGCGGCTTTTGATACCATTCAAAAACTATCAGAGATTATTCAATATACACGATTTCCCTTAACACCACTTCCTCCGCCTGCGCTTTCAGCCCATTCATGTGCGCCACCCAAAGGAGCTGTGCGCGCTCTTTGTCTGGCGCGGGGTACTTGTCAATCGCAAGGGTAGTTGGTTGCACATAGATTGGCACTCTATTTGCGATATGCAATTCGCGGATGTTGTCAACGAATCAAATCGCGAATTGCTATAACATCGCCGCCATCGTGTGTTCCAGCCACTTGTAGGCCGTTTTCTGAACTTCCTGCAAATGTGGCCAGAGTGAACCGCTGAATAACATCTGGTGATACAGCACTGGACGTTGGGTTTTGAGGTAGACCAAACGCATTCGGCCATACTTGCCCAGAGGTTCGGTATCGTCGGTCTGCGGCAGGGTGAGCATGGGCAGTTGATAATCCCCGACCTGCGCATAGTGGATTTCGGTGCGGACGGTGTTTGCGTTCTTCATGGTATCTCCTTTGCGTTTTCAACGTGTTTTGCGGTTCTTGTGGAAAAGCAATCCTTAATTTTTCCGGTTCTGTGCGGTCAGCCAGTTGCCCTGCGCCTGATAATAATGTTCCATTGTGGTGGGCGCGTTCAGGATGGTGGTGCGCAGATAGGCCATGATATTTTTGATGGGCTGGGTGGTGTTGGCCATCACATCGAAGATGTACTCAACGTGCTGGCTGGTCAGCTTGTCCAGCCGCAGGCGGATGGCCTTGGTGGTCTGCGGTTGCTTGCCGATATACTGGGTCTGCCGTGGACAGCAGTACATCTCCACAATGTTATCCAGCAGTTCTTCCAGCTTGTCCGGGTCATACCGCTGGGCAAGGGTGTCAATTTCCAGCCGTTCCCGAAACTCCTCGCGCACCTGTGCTTCCATCTGGTCGAAATCCACTGATTCGCTTGTCTGCCCTGATAGATTAGTACTTTGTCTTTTAGTATTTTGTTTATTAGTATTTTGTTGCGTTGCCTTTTCCAAATTGGGTTTAGCCAAATTGGGAAAATCCAAAAATGGTGAAGAACAAGATTTCATGCCACTTTTCGGACTTTGAGATGCTGGTGGCTCCGATGGGCCACTTTCCTTGCACGGAACAGCCGGAGTATCTTCGACAGGCGATTCGTAAACCTGATAATCGTAGTCGATGATCTGTCCTTTGGCGTTGCGGACTTTCTGGCGGCGGACGTAACCGTGTTCTTCCAGTTCGAGAACAGCGGTGCGTACACTGTCCAGACCGTCCTTGCAACCAACTGTCAGCCCCTTCAGGCTGTAATCCCAATCGTCCGGCAAGGAGAGCATATAGGACAGCAGTCCCTTGGCCTTCAGGGACAGCCTCCGATCCTGCAAGTGGTAGTTACTCATGACGGTGTAGTTGACGTTTTTATTGACGCGGAATGTTGACATAGCGGCTTCCCTTTCAGCCCGGAATACGGGCAAGAGAAAACGCAGCGTCTCCCGGCTTTCGGGAAACGCTGCGTTCAGACAGGGAAGCCTGCTGTGAGCTGGCACAGCAACGGCAGCACTGTATATTTCTAACGAACATCTAACACAACTGCACTTGAAATGCAGCTTTTGGCGGCTCATGTGAAAGGCGCATTTTCTAACGTCATTCCGCAAAAAGCGGCTGAAATTTGCCTGCAAATTGCGGTGTGACGTGCCTTTTTGGAGGTTTAGAAAATGCCTGCAACTGCCAATGACAGCCGCGTGAAACCTGCTTTATCCAACGGTTTCAAAGACTCGAAATCGTTTTGTCCTTAACCGGGCACGTGGGTTCGAATCCCACCATCTCCGCCAGAAAAGACACCGACATAAAGTCGGTGTCTTTTTGTTTAGCGGAGGCGGTGGGATTCGAACAGGGCGGCGGTGCGAAGCACCGCAAGCAATCAGCCCAGCGGGCTGTTGCTTAGCCCGCGGGAGTCAACGGCCAGGAATGTCTATCGTGGCAGCAGTTCAAGTCGGTGTCTTTTTGTTTAGCGGAGGTGGTGGGATTCAACAGTTCCCATTCAAAACCTTCTCCAGCGCATCCGCAAACTTGGCATCCTGCTCCTTCGTCCGCTTTGCACTCCCTTTTGGGTGCTTCCCTGCACGCAGGAGCTTTTTGTTTTCGTACCGCCGCAGCATGAGTGCGTCAATGTTGTCGGCAGTATATTCCAGACCATTTTGATTCAGTACTCGTGCGCACTTGGCAAGGCACATGCTTGCCAGTCCGTAGTCCTGTGTCACGACAATATCACCGGGCTTTACCCGGTTGACCAGCGCGAAGTCCACACTGTCCGCGCCTTTATCGAATACCAGTGTCTGCGCACCATCACGCTCGATTTGGTGAGAGGTGTCACACAGAATGATAACTGGAACATCGAACCGCTTTGCAATCTGCAACGTCAGATCGACCACTGGACAGCCATCTGCATCAATCAGAACTTGTCGGGGCAAGGCCCCTCCATTTGCTTCGCAAACCGTTCTGTCGCTTAAACGCCCCACTGGGGCGTTCATTGCTTTGCAAACGCGAATTTTCATTTGCTTTCCTCCATCACCCACCGAAATGCCTTTGCGGTGCGCAAATCGGCATCCTTAAAATGTCCACCGCTGTTCCATTCAAGGGTACAGTCCACACCGCGCTCGGTAAGCTGACTGTGCAGAGCGCGGATGTGATCGCCCACAGCGGCCATCACCGGATTTTTTGTGTGTTCTTCTTTATCGCCAAGGCTCAAATAGACACGCTGTGCCTGAATCGGGTGCTGCTGTTCAAACTCCATCCACCTCGGAAACCATACAGATGGGGATGTAGCGGCGATGCCATAGAATAAATCCGTTTGGGTGGATGCCCAAAGCGCGAACAATCCGGCCAGCGAATATCCGCCCAGAATGATTTTGACGTTTTCCGGAAAATTGAACTGTTGTTTCAGCGTTAGAACGACTTGCTCCATCAGAAAGCGCAGCGTGTCCGCGGCATTGCCGCCGAAGCCCTGCTCTCCCCACACAGCGGGTGCTTCCCACGGAGAAAGGTCGGCATTCCAGTTTGTCACCGGGATAGCGGCAAACAAAAAGTGGTGCGCGCTCTGTGCGATGGCGGACACCTCGCTGTCCGTGCTTTGCAGTTCATGCTCGTCCGTCATTTGGAGCAGCAGATACTCTGCGTTATGTTCACCATAAACATAACATGATCTGCCTTCGATGCAAATTGTCTGTGCAGCCATTCCAGCACCCTCCCGGAAATTTTGATGGATTCAGTATAACAGGTTTCAATGGCGTTGACAAACAAAAGAAATCGGCGCTGCAATTCCCTGCCCTGCGAGTGCCAACTGCCATCCACCGCATAAAAACGCTAAAATCACAAAAGAAAACGCGGAAAAGAAACAACTTTTGGTCCGAGCTATGCTATAATAGATAAAATACCTGCAGCAACTGCACGGAAAGGATGGCACTGCCATGGAAGAAAACAAAAAGCCCGAAGAGACCACCGAACAGCAGTCCGCGCCGGTGGATTACAGCCGCTACATGGGCACGCTGAACCGCATCTACCGCCGGAACAACAACCCCCAAAAGAAACGCCTGGGCGATGGCATCACCTCGCTGAAAAAGGAGCAGAAGCCGGCTGCGGAGCCTGCAGCGGAAACCGGGAAGAAAGACCACAGCTTCCTGATCACCCTGGGCATTGCACTGGCCATCATCCTGATTTTGTGGATCATCAAACAGTTCTGAATCCCCCATAAAAAGCACTGCCCGGAACGACCTTCCCAAGTCGTTCCGGGCAGTTTTTTGGCAGGAGGAATCTGCCGAACGGATCAAATCAAAACGGGGCTGCCGGGCAGAAACGCTCAGACGGCGCTTTCATAGTCCAGCATGAACTGCACGATGCCGTCCATGGCCAGCTCACGCGGGTCAAGCTTCAGCTTGCCCTCGCGGATCTTGGCGTAGCTGATGGGCATGTACTGGTGCAGCATGTTCATGGGGATGGGGTACTCGCGCAGGTTATCGAACAGCTTGTTCATGGCAGCCACCACTTCCGGCTGGCCGATGTAGTAGCGGGCACGGTCCGAGTAGCTGTACTTGCGGCACTGTGCCAGATGCTTTTCATCGCCATGGTAGTGCTTTTCCCAGTTGGCGGGAGAAGCCAGCATCACCTGGTCCAGCGTTTCAATAAAGTTGGCGCACTTTTCTTCCGGCACCAGCTCCTTCTCCATCATGCTCAGGGAGAACAGGGCTTCGCGCAGGCCGTAGGTCAGTGCGGGGCCAACCTTCAGGATGGCAATGCCATCGGTGACCATGTTGTACAGGTCGGTGGCGGTCTGATAGTCGGTGGAGTGGCCCTCGAAGCAGATGTCCGGGAACTCCTTCAGGGCGGCGCACAGGTCCACAGCGGCGGCGGGGTTGTAATCAAACACCTGCTCATCGCCGAACTCCACGCCGGGCTGCACCACAACGGCGATTACGTCCTTCATGCCATCGCCCACGCCCTCTTCGGTCCAGACGCGCTGGTAGGTGGAAACGGTGTCGCGGAAGGCTTCGGGCTTGGTAACGGCCAGGGTGTCCTCGGCTTCGGTAGCGCCGCCCGGGATGGGCACCTCGCTACCGATGACGAACACCGGGCGCATGGCATCGGGCTTTTCGGCCTTCAGCTCTTCGTAGCCCTTCATGGCGGCCTTGTACAGCTTGGCACCGCGGCGTGCAATGACCTCGGTCTGCAGCAGGCCTTCCGGATCATCGGCCACCTTCATGCTGGTGTCCAGATGGATCTTGGTAAAGCCGGCGCGGGCATACTGGTAAACCAGCTCCACCGAGTTTGCCATGGCCTCGGCTTCCGGCAGGCTCTGCCAGGTCAGGGGGCCAAGATGGTCGCCGGCCAGGATCATCATGTTCTCCGGCAGGTCGATGGCTTTTGCCATGTTCAGGACCATCTGATAGAAGTCGGCGGGCTTCATGCCGGTGTAGCCGCCAAACTGGTTCACCTGGTTGGCGGTGGCTTCGATCAGCACCGGAATGTTGCGCTCCTTGGCGCGGCGCAGTGCAATCTCGATCACCAGTTCGTTGGCGCTGCAATACGAAGGAATGCCGCAGCGAATGCCCTGGCGGCGCTTATCCATCATTTCCTGAAGCGGGTGTTTCATGGTTGTTTTTCTCCTTTGCTCTTCCCCAAAAACTAGAATTTACAGCTTTGGCTGGCCCTTGCAGTAGGTCTGCAGCACATCGTAGTTGTCCTCCAGCACCACAAGGTCAGCATCCTTGCCCACCTGGATGGAACCCTTGCGGTCATCCAGATGCAGGCAGCGGGCCGGGTTGATGGTGCAGGCATTCAGTGCATAGTTGAACGGCACCAAAGCGTCCTCTACCAGGATCTTCAGGCCCTTGTTGATGTTCAGGGTGGAACCGGCTAGGCCGCCGGTGGAGGTCAGGTGTGCACTGCCGTCCGGGTAAATGACGATCTCGTTGCCGCCAAAGATATACTTGCTGCCCACGGGGGTGCCCTTGGCCATCAGTGCATCGGAGATCATGATGGCGTAGTCCGGGCCTTTGCTCATGAAGTAGTTGTTCAGAGCAGCCGGGGTGGAGTGGCAGCCATCGCAGATGATCTCGCCGTACATGGTGCGGATGCGGTAGGCCGCGCCCACCAGGCCGTTTGCACGGTGGTTGAAGGGAGACATACCATTATAAACGTGGGTCATGGAGCGGGCGCCGTTGGCATAAGCCATCACGGCCTGCTCGTAGGTGGCGGCGCTGTGGCCGATGCTGACCACCACGCCATGGGCGGTCAGGTAGCGGGTCAGCTCAAAGTTGTCGTCCTGCTCGGTGGCCAGGGTGACGTAGCGGATGTGGCCGCGGGCGGCCTCCTGGTAGTGCTTGAACTGCTCCACGCTGGGCTTGGCAATGTACTGCTCCGGCTGAGCGCCCTTGTACTTCATGTCCAGGTAGGGGCCTTCAAAGTGGATGCCCAGGATCTCGGCACCCTCATAGCCGCCTTCCATCACGTTGGCCACGTTGGCCACCGCATTGGTCAGCACTTCCACGCTCTGGGTAATGGTGGTGGCCAGAAAGCTGGTCACGCCCTCCGAAACGATGTGCTCGGCCCAGTAGCGCAGGCCTTCCTCGTTGGCATCGTTGGTGTCAAACTCGTAGGCACCATGGCAGTGAATGTCCATGAAGCCGGGAACAATGCGCTTGTCGCCGTAGTCATCGTCCACATCCTTGGAACCATAGGGCAGGATACCAACGATCTTACCGTCATTGACCTCAATGGCAGCAGGCGTGAACTGATCTGCGATCCATACTTTTTTACTTTGGATTACCATTTATTTGCCCTCCCTTTGGGAATTCTACGTTATTTTCATTATACCGCAGAAAACCGGGAAAATATTTATAATTTTCAATCGACTTGTTATTCGTTTCGGCAAACTTCCCTAAAAATGCGCGAAAAAACGGCGCAGAATGCGGGCCAAAGGGGCCGTGTTTGTATTTTTCAATCAAAAAGTTATGGCTTTCAGTTACCCCCTTGTTTTCCGGCAAGTAAGTGTGATATAACAAAAACAGAGTGGCAGTGCGTGTGTAAGGCACGGGCCTGTGAGCCGGAAAGGCCGCCAACCTATTAGGAGGTAGAAAAAGGATGAGCATTTTTAATCTGACCGATGAGAAGATGAAGGAAACGTCTTCTACTTTTACCGCACATGAGATCTATCAGCAGCCTGCAACCTGGCGCAAGACCTGCGCACAGCTGGCCGCCTGCAAGGACGAACTTCAGGCTTTTATTGATCAGGTTGTCAAGCAGGATGACTTCGACATCGTGCTGACCGGTGCCGGCACCAGCGAGTTCGTTGGCAACTCCCTGTTCCAGGCCCTGAACCCCAAGTACAACTTCAAGGTCAAGTCCTACGCTTCTACCGACCTTGTTCCCTCTCCGGAGAACTTCCTCTCCCGCACCAAGCCCACCCTGCTGATCAACTTCGGCCGCTCCGGCAACTCTCCGGAGTCTCTGGGCAACGTGGAAGCCGCTGAGGTGGTCTGCCAGAACCTGTATCACCTGTTCGTCACCTGCAACCACGAGGGCACCCTGTCCAAGATGGCTGCAAGCCGCAAGAACTGCTTTGCCATCAACCTGACCCCGGAGACCCACGACCAGTCCTTTGCCATGACTTCCAGCTACAGCAACATGTATCTGGCTACCTACCTGGCACTGAACCTGGACAAGATCGACGAGATCACCGCCGAGGTGGAAAAGCTGGCAGCGGCCGGCCAGCACTTCCTGGACGACCAGTTCGGCCAGGTGCAGAAGATCGTGGACGAGTTCGATTACAACCGCATCGTCTACCTGGGCAACATCGGCCTGAAGGGCGTGGCACAGGAGTCCGCCCTCAAGACCCTGGAGCTGACCGCCGGCAAGGTGGCCACCATGTACGACTCCGAGCTGGGCTTCCGCCACGGCCCCAAGTCCATTATTGACGACAACACCCTGACCATTGCCTACCTGAGCGATGACGAGTACCGCCGCCGCTACGAGCTGGACCTGGTCAAGGAGATGGCACACCAGCGCAAGGGCAACAAGATCGCTGTGGTGTACAACCACGACTGCGAAGGCATTGAAGAGCTGGCCGATTACCCCATCCAGATCAAGATCGGCCAGGATATGGAGAACGTGCTGCTGGGCCTGGACTTCATCCTGTTTGCCCAGACCATTGCTCTGATGAAGTCCCTGTCCCTGGGCATCACCCCGGACAACCCCTGCCCCACCGGTGAGGTGAACCGTGTTGTCAAGGGTGTTACCCTGTATCCCTACACGCTGAAGTAAGAACAAACAACAATCAGGAGGGCAAACGAATATGATCGGTTTGGTAGTTACCGGCCACGGCCATTTTGCCGATGGCATCCACACTTCTGCACAGATGATTGCAGGCGAGAACGAGTACGTCCGCTACATCAACTTTGAAGAAGGCATGACCCCGGAGCAGCTGGCTGAAAAGTTCAATGCAGCATTTGACGAATTCCGTTCCTGTGACGGTGTGGTGGTCCTGTCCGATCTGCCGGGCGGCTCTCCGTTCAAAACGGCGGTGGAGTGCAAGTATGCACGCCCCGACCAGAAGATCGAGGTCATTGCAGGCACCAACCTGCCCATGATCGTAACCGCCGTGACCATGCTGGATATGGAGGACGGTCCCCGCGCTCTGGCAGATGAGCTGGTGGAAACCGGCAAGGACTGCATGATGGTCTTTGAACTGCAGGCTCCCGCCGCAGAAGAATCTGAAGAAAGCGATGGAATCTAAACCATGATCAATTGGGAAGTAATCATCTGGACCTGTGTGACCCTGGCGGTCATCATGGGTGTCATCGGTCTGATCCTGTACGCCATCTCCGCCAAGAACATGCGCAAAAAGCGCAAGGAGCTGGGCGAAGTGCACACGGACATGAAGGTGGGCAGCCGCATCATGTTTGCGGGCGGCGTTTACGGCAAGATCGTGGGCATGGACGATGAGGACACCCTCCGCGTGGAAGTTGCCCCGAAGGTGGTCATCACCATTTCCCGCTACGCGGTGCAGAGCATTGTAAAGTAATGCACTGCCCGGCACTCTGACATCGCGTTCTGTGCTTCCCTCCTTTTTTGCACGGAACGTTTTCAACCTTCCTCAAGACAGAAACCCTCTATCCCCCGCGTAAAGAAGCGGGCAGTGAAGGCTGCGCGGCTTTCTCTGCCTGCTTTTTTACTGCTTTGAAAACGCTTTTACCAACCTTTCTTTCGTTCGGCAGGCCCCTGCAGCAAGTGCCATGTGCTGCGGGGGCCTGTTCCTTTTTTGCACAAAAACAGCAGGGGCCGGTACCCCGTTCGGGATACCGGCCCCTGCCGCAAGGAAGAATGCGTCTTTGAGAAAAAGACGTGGGAAAAACAGAGTTTAGGCTTTGCCGTTGCTGCCGCAGACAAGGATCTTGCTCTTGACGTATTCCTTGACCTGCTCACGGCCCACGGCGCTGTACTTCTTCGGATCAAAGGCGTCCGGATCACCGGTCAGGTACTCCTTCAGGCCCTTGCTGAAGGCAATGCGCAGGTCGGTTGCGTAGTTCACCTTGCACATGCCGCGTGCAACGCACTCGCGCACGGCATCGTCCGGCACGCCGGAGGTGCCATGCAGAACCAGCGGCACAGAAACCACCTTGCGGATCTCGCTCAGGCGGTCAATGTCCAGCTTGGGAGTTCCCTTGTAAACGCCGTGTGCAGTGCCGATGGCAACTGCCAGGGAGTCCACGCCGGTGCGCTCCACAAATTCGGCAGCTTCGGAAGGAACGGTGTAGCCATTGCCATTGCCGCCGTCCAGATCATCCTCTTTGCCGCCAACCTTGCCCAGCTCGGCTTCCACAGGGATGCCGGCTGCATGGCAGGCACGAACAACTTCCTTGGTGATGGCAATGTTCTCTTCAAACACATGGTGAGAGCCATCAATCATCACGGAGGTGTAGCCGGCACGGAATGCCTTCATGGCCAGCTCGTAGCTGCTGCCGTGGTCCAGATGCATCACAACAGGAACGGATGCCTCGGAAGCGGCGGCGGCGACCATGGCATGGAACATGGCCGGAGAAGCGTACTTCAGAGTGCCCGGGGTGGTCTGCACAATAACAGGGGCGCGCAGCTCTTCTGCAGCGGCAATGATCGCCTGGACCATCTCCATGTTCTCTGCATTGAATGCGCCGATTGCGTAATGGTTCTTCTGAGCATCCAGCATCAGTTCTTTGGTAGTGACTAAAGCCATAATT
This sequence comes from Bacteroides sp. CAG:545, assembly GCA_963646665.1. Lineage (GTDB taxonomy): Bacteria > Bacillota > Clostridia > Oscillospirales > Ruminococcaceae > Faecalibacterium. The sequence goes on along the minus strand of CAVIXY010000002.1, from coordinate 6,741 downwards.
ACCCTCCTGAAACATTTGCTTTCTTATCATTTGCTCTGCTGCGCAGAATGTCTACGAAACAGATAGGATATCAAACATCCACCCTTATTATAGTTAGTCGTCAATAATTTGACAAGAGCAAAAAACGGTAAATGGTTTACAATTTACGGTTAGAAGCAGAGGCCGGCGTCTTTGCGGGCGGCTTCCAGCACACCGGCCACCGTGCGCATCAGCTGCAGCCGGGCCTGATAGATGGAGTTCTGCGGCGCGATCAGGAAGTTGGACAGGCTCAGCACCTCATAGTACCAGGGGTTCTCCGGCAGCTCGCTGCGGCAGATTTCTTCCCCATGCCGGGTGACCACAAGGCTTTTGCAGTGATTGCTACCCGGTTCGATGAGGATGCTGCCGTTGCTGCCGCAGATCTGGGCGCTGTTGCGGGCGGTGCTGTCCTTGGCACCGGTGCACTGGCAGACAAAATCCGGGTATTCCAGGATCAGGATGCCGCTGGTGTCGATGCCATTGGGGTGCAGGTTCGGGTAGTAGTGCACGCTGGTCGGCTCCCCGAACAGCCCTGCCACAAAGTAGATGTTATAAAGGTTAATGTCCATCAGCGCGCCGCCGCAGTAGGCCGGGTCGAACACCGGCGGGGTCTGCCCATCCAAAAAGGCGTCGTATCGGCTGGAGTACTGGTTGAAGGTGCAGGATACCGTCTTTACCGGGCCGATCTGGGCCAGAAACTGCTTGGCCAGCCTGTAGTTCGGGTGGTCCAGGGTGGTAATGGCTTCCAGCAGGCAGCAGCCTTTTTCCCGGGCCAGTGCGATCAGCTCCTCTGCCTGGGCGGCGGTGGGCACAAAGGGCTTTTCGCACAGAACATGCTTCCCGGCCTGAAGGGCGGCTTTGGCCTGCGCGTAGTGCAGGCTGTTGGGGGTGGCAATGTACACCAGCTCCACCTTCGGGTCGGACAGCATCCGGCCGTAGTCGGTGTAGACTTTGGGAATGTGGAACTCCTCCGCCATGGCCTGCCCGGTGGAGATGCTGCGGGAGCACACGGCCGCCACCGGCAGGGTGGTCAGCCGCGCAAATTCCCTGGCCATGGTGTGGGCAATGGAGCCGGTGCCGATGATCCCGATGTTCATAAGGGCCTCTTCTTTTATTCGTTGCCCTGCAGATTTTGTTTTACAAACTCACTGGGGGACATATGATATTTCAGGTTGAAGGATTTGGAGAAGTAGTGGATGGAACTGTAGCCCAGCCGCAGGGAGATCTCACTGATGGTATAGCGGTTTTCCAGCAGCATCTGGCAGCTGCGCTCCAGCTTTTTGTCGTTGATATACTTTTTGGGCGACTGGTCCACCGAGTTCTTGAACAGCAGCTGCAGCGCTGAGCGCGACAACGAAAAATGCTCGCAGATCTCCGGGATGGTCAGCGGGTCGTAGATGTTCTGATCAATATAGGCAATGATGCGGTCAAACAGTTCGTCCATGGCACTTTGGTGGGCGGTGCTGCTGGCGGTGCTCAGCGGGGACGCATAGGTGCCCTGCAGCAGGCGGATGATGATCTCGGTGAGCAGGCAGAGCATCAGGCTGTTCATATAAGGAATGCCGGTGGTGCTCTCCCGCACAAAGGCTTTTATTAAGGTATTGATCTTCTGATCGTAGTGGAACACTCGGTTGATCAGCGCATCGTACCAGATATCCTGCTCCACAGGTGTCAGGTTGCGCATGTCGAACAGGACAGTCATATAGGAAGCGTTGTGGCTCTCGTCCGTATACTGGGTGTGGAACTGGCCGGGGCCGTAGATCATCAGGTCCTTATCCTTTAAATGGTACAGGGTGCCGTCCACCTCGGTTTCCAGCTCGCCCTCGTCCACGTAGGTGAACTCAAAAAAGTTGTGCCGCTCCCCCTTGAAGCAGTAGTTCGGGGTGCGGATCCGATAATAGTACCCCAGGATCTTCTGGATCTCGATGCGGGGCAGCACCGCCAGAAACTCGTACTGGGACGGAAAATCCGTCACGTGGAGCGAATAGTTGCTTTCAGCGTACAGGTCGTATTCCATCTTCTGGGTGGTGGAAACCACGGCAAAGTAGACGTTGGCCTTGATGTGGATGAGCTTGTTCATGGCAAACTCCTGCACATCGGCGGTGTCGGCGGTATGGGATACCAGCAAAACGCCAATGCCGTCCTGCACCTGAATGTAGGTGTCGCACTTGAAGCAGTAGAATTGAGATACATAGCGGCGGGTGATGGCAACCATGCGCTGATGGATCAGCTCCGGGTGCTCATTCTCGATGGGCTGGTGGTAAACCGAGCCGTACTCCAGAAAACTGTCGTTGGAAGTTTCACGCTGCATTCTAAAATCCCTCCTTCATGAAAAAATTATACCATTGTTTTGGCAAAATGACTAGCTTTATTTGAACTTTTTTGGAAGATTGTAATGAGAAGCGACGAATTTAACCGATTTTTAGAAACAGTTTGTTAAAAAATATAAAGACTTTTTTCAAAAGATGCCCTATAATGTAGTTACTCTGAATTGGAAACTCAGACAAAAAACTCAAGGAGGAAATTGAGATGCCGAACATTGTTCTTACCCGAATCGACAACCGTCTGGTTCATGGTCAGGTTGCAACGCAGTGGTGCGGTGCAATTGGTGCCAACCTTATTCTGGTGGCCAATGACGAAGTGGCTGGCAACAGCCTGCGTCAGGGCCTGATGAATATGGCTGCACCTGCCTATGCAGCAATGCGCTACTGGACCATCCAGAAGACGATCGACACCATCCACAAGGCAAGCGCCAAGCAGCTGATCTTCATTGTGTGTGAAAATCCGCAGGACGTTGTCAAGCTGGTGGAAGGTGGCGTTCCCATCAAGAAAGTCAACATCGGCAACATGCACATGGCTGACGGCAAGCGTCAGGTGGCAGGTTCCGTTGCAGTTGATGATGCTGATGTGGCCGCTTTCAGGCGCCTGCAGGAGCTTGGTGTGGAACTGGAGATTCGCCGTGTTCCTACCGAACATTCGGAAAGCATTGAAAAGCTGTTCAAATAACAGCCGCTTTCCAAAATACTTGAAAAGGAGTATTCATTATGGGCTTTAGTGCACTTCAGATCATTCTGGTCTTTGTGTGGGTCTTTATTGTGGCCATCGACCAGTTTGATTTCCTGGAATCCCTGTACCAGCCTATCGTTTCCGGTGCTGTCATCGGTGCGATTCTGGGCGACCTCCCCACCGGCCTGATCGTTGGCGGTACTTACCAGCTGATGACCATCGGTAACATGCCCGTTGGCGGTGCTCAGCCGCCAAACGCAGTTATCGGCGGCGTTATGGCTACTGTGTTCGCAATTTCTTCTCACCTGGATACCACCGCTGCTGTCGGTCTGGCAGTTCCCTTTGCTCTGATCGGCCAGTACATGGTTACCTTCCTGTTCACCGCAATGTCCCCCATGATGTCCGCAGCCGACAAGATGGCTGAAAAGGGCGACACCAAGGGCATCGTTCGTCTGAACTACATCGCAATGGCCATCCTGGGCCTGCTGTTCGCCATCGTCTGCACCCTGGGTATGCTGGGCGGCTCCGCAATGGGCACCACCCTGAGCAACCTGGCTGAGAAGTACGCATGGATCATGGCTGGTCTGGGTGCCGCTGGTGGTATGATGCGTTTCGTTGGTTTCGCAACCCTGCTGCGCATCATGCTGTCCAAGGAGTTCTGGGGCATCTACTTTGCTGGCTTTGCTCTGGCAACCATCATTGGCTACATCCCCGATCTGTCCGGTTCCGCTCTGCTGCTGATCGCATTCGTTGGCATTGCGATCGCTCTGTATGACTACCAGACCCGCGTTGCAATCAAGCAGGCTGCTGGCTCTGGCTTTGCTGCGAATGGAGGCGACGACGAAGATGGCATCTAATGCAACTCATTACAACAATCTGACTCCCGCGCAGCCTTTGGATAAGGCTACGCTGAATAAGATGGTGTTCCGCTCCCTGAACCTGCAGGCATCCTTCAACTACGAGCGTATGCAGGCTGCCGGCTGGCTGTACTGCATCCTGCCCGGCCTGGAGAAGATCCACGCTGATAACGAAGAGGACCTGAAGCTCTCCATGGAGCACAACCTGGAGTTCTTCAACACTCACCCGTTCCTGGTCACCTTCGTCATGGGCATCATCCTCTCTCTGGAGCAGCAGAAGGCTGACCTCGACACCATTCGTGCCGTGCGTGTGGCCGCTATGGGCCCCCTGGGCGGCATCGGTGATGCAATCTTCTGGTTCACTCTGGTTCCCATTACCGCTGGTATCACCTCGAACATGGCCATCAACGGTTCGCTGGCTGGCCCCATCCTGTTCCTGCTGATCTTCAACGTTGTGCAGTTCGCATGCCGCTTCTTCCTGATGTACTGGTCTTACAACCTGGGCACCAAGGCAATCGACATCCTGACCGCAAACGCTAAGGAGTTCACCCGTGCAGCTTCCATGCTGGGCGTGTTCATCGTTGGTGCGCTGACCTCCAACTACGGCGGCACCACCGTGGCTACTGTCATCGAGAACGGCGACAGCCCCATCGTTATCCAGAGCATTCTGGACGGCGTGCTGCCCAAGCTGATCCCCCTGGCTCTGACCCTGGGCCTGTACTTCCTCATGAAGAAGAAGAACTGGAAGCCCGTTACCTGCATTGCTCTGCTGCTGGTCATCGGCCTGGTTGGCGCATTCTTTGGTATCTTTGCCTGATCGCTGATCCAAACTACTATGCAAGCAGTACTTCTTGATTTTAATGGGACGATGTTCTTTGATACCCGCTTCCATATGAAGGCGTGGTCAGAGATCTATCACGAATTGCACCCTGAAGATCCCAACCCTCTGGACCCGAAGCTGATTTGCGGCCCTTGCAATGAAGTGATCCTTCAGAACATGGCACCGTGGCTCAACGCTGAGCAGCGGAAGCAGTTTTCGGAACGAAAAGAGGAACTGTATCGCCGGGAGTGCAGGGAAAATCCCGATAGTTTACACCTCGTGGCAGGTGCTGAAAAGTTGATGCAGGGCTTGCAGGACCGCAAGATTCCCTTTCTGCTGGCAAGCGCATCCATCAAGGCGAACGTGGATTTCTATTTCGAGTGCTTCCCCATCGGGCGGTGGCTGAAAAAAGAGGACGTTGTGTACGATGATGGAACCTATGCCGACAAAGGCGAAATGCACCTGGAAGCGGCACGGCGGCTGCATGTTCCGTTTGCGGAATGTATGGTCATTGAGGACAGTGTAACGGCGATCACCCTGGCAAAGCGAAACGGCGCAGGCCGGATCGTGGCGGTGGGCGAAAAAGCAGATGGCAGCGAGCTGCTTCGGCTTGGCGCAGAACACTACATCCACAACTTTACAGAATTTGATTACGGCTGGCTGGAAAACTAAAATTCATCCCCAATGAGTTTCCACTTCCACAGTTGATAAAAGGCGGCTCCGAAAGTTCGGAGCCGCCTTTTTCGTTCCCTGTTTTTCCAGCATATAAAAAACCCAGCCCGGAAACCGTTCCGGGCTGGGTTTTGTGTGCAGGAGCACCGGCTCAGTTCATGGATTTTACAATGTCCCGCACCGTAAACTGCCCGTTGGCATATTCCAGATGGACGATGCCGCAGTTGCCCAAAAAGCCAAAGTCTCCGCCGGGATAGTTGATGGCCCCCAGAAAACGGCGGATGACCATGCCGTGGGAGACCACCAGCACGGTGCTGCCGTTTTCTTCTTCAGCGATCTGCTGCAGGGCACTATGGATGCGCTGGGTGCACTGTTCCAGGCTTTCGCCGCCATATTGGACAAAGTAATCTCCGTATGGATAGGTGGGGTTGCGGTCGATAGAGGTGGCCTCCCAGGTGCCCAGTAAAATCTCTTTTAAATCTTTCCGGCGGTGCAGCTCTGCCCCGGGGGCAGCCAGCGCAGCAGTGTCCATGGCACGTTCCGATGAGGAACAGTACACAGTATCAAACCGGATGCCGTGCGCTTCGTACCAGGCGCGGGCCTTTTGTGCCTGCTGAATGCCGTTTTCGGTCAGGGGAGAGTCACACTGCCCCTGGTTCAGCTCCATCACGTTGAAAAGCGTTTCGCCGTGGCGCATCAGATAAATGGTTTTCATGCGGGAAATTCCTCCATGCAGAAATAGCGGATATCTTCTGCTGCCATTATAGCATAGAACGGGCGCGGCGTGCCGAAAAAGCGTGCAAAAAATCTTACCGCGCCTGCCCCCGGGCCAGCGCCTGCAGGCGGGGCTTGTCCAGCACCTGCACGCCGCCGCGGTACAGCCGCACAAGGCCTTCCTGGGCAAAGTATTTCAGCAGGCGGCTCACCACCTCGCGGGCGCTGCCCATGTACCGCGCGATCTGATCCTGGGTCATGTGCACCTCGTCCCCGCCGGTCTTGGCTAGCTCATCGGTGAGAAAAATGGCAAGGCGGCGGTCTGCGCTCATGAACAGGATCTGCTGCATGGTCCACATGGTGTCGGAAAAGCGCTCTGCCGTGAGCTGATAGGCGTAGCAGCGCACGTACACGTTTTGCTGCATCAGTTTGCGGAAGATGCCTGCGCTGATGCAGTAGGCCTCGGTGTCCTCTTCGGCGTCAATGTACAGGTCAAAATTCACGGCATCCATCACGCAGGAAGCGGACAGAATGCACACCTCGCCGCCAAACAGCCGGTACAGGGTGATGTCGCGGCCGTCCTCGGAGAGCAGGTAGGCCCGAATGTCCGATTGGAGAAGGCTGCCGAGAGAAAGCTGCCGGGCGCGTACTCTC
>CAVIXY010000001.1:0-61118 GCA_963646665.1 Bacteroides sp. CAG:545 | reverse complement strand
AGATCTTATAGATGTGCTGGCAGCTAATCGAAGCCATAATCGTTTGCCTCCATAATTTTTGTGGTTTGTGCGCCCTTGACGGCGCTTCGGTTCGTTGGTATTATAATAACAGATTATTTTGTGATATAAAATAGCATTTTATTGATTCGAGGTGTCAGATATTGCTGTTTGACTGGAACGCCATTGCAGCCCCTGCCGCCGTGCTGGATCTTCAGCTCAGCGCACCGCGTCTGCTCACCGGCGAGGGGCTGTGGGTCTGCCTTGTTTCCAGCGGAAAATGCACCGCGTCCCTGCCGGGTGCCGGGCCTCTGCCGGCGGGTGCCGCCCTGGTGCTGCCACCGCAGGCCGCCAGCGCCGGGCACCTGGTACTGAGCCGCGCCCCCCTCAGCCTGGTGCCGGAAGGCAGCTGCCACCTGCTGTGCACCCAGCTCACCGGGCAGGCCGCCGGGCAGTTTTTGTCCGGCCTGCGGGAGCTGCCTTTTCTGGCCCGGGGCGAGACCTGCCCCGCCGCCGCCGAGCTGCTGGACCGCCTGGCCGCCGAGCCGGAGCGCCACAGCCGCGCCCGCAGCCAGCTGGCCTTTGCCCTGCTGTGCGAGCTGGCAGACGCCGACAGCGCCGCCCCTGCCCTGCCCCCGCTGGTGCAGGCCGCCATTGAGGACATCCGCGCCAACTACGCCGGGCTTTACGGCGTGGAAGAACTGAGCGAGCGGCTGGGGGTCTCCAAAAGCCATCTGGTGCGCACCTTTACCGCCGCCATCGGCATTCCGCCGGGACGTTACCTGACCCGGGTGCGCATTGAGGCCGCCCAGCGCCTTTTGCTGCACCGGGAGTACACGCTGGATGTGGTGGCCAGCCTGTGCGGCTTTTCCGGTGCCAACTACCTGTGCCGCGTCTTTAAAAAAGAAACCGGTCAATCGCCCGCCCAGTGGCGGGCCATGACCGGCCGTACCGTTTCCGGGCTTTCGCCCGAAGAAGCCCTGCGGGAGCAGGAGCTTTATATCTGATTCAATGGGCCTCGCTGGCGGCTTCGCCGGTCTTATGCAGGTGCTTGACCTGGTACATGGCCCGGTCTGCCCGCTCCACCGCTTCGGTGATGGGTTCTTCGTTGGTGTCAAACAGCACATACCCCACCGAGACCATCGGCAGCGGCAGGCCGCTGGTATTGCGCTCCCGCCGCTGCAGAAACGCTTTGTTCAGGGCATCCACCCGGGTCAGGTTCCTGCGCAGCACCACGCAGAATTCATCGCCGCCCAGCCGGAAGCACCGTCCGCTGCCATTGTATACCGCACGCAGCCCCTGCGCGATGGTGCACAGGCATTGGTCGCCGATGCTGTGGCCGTAGGTATCGTTGATCCGCTTGAAGTCGTCCACATCAAAATACAGGATGGCACCGGTGCCGCGGTATCGGCCCAGATAATCCTCAAAAGCCCAGCGGTTGCCCAGCTCGGTCAGACCGTCCACCTGCTGCAGCACGTCCCCGTAGAACTTGTACAGCATAATGGCGGCCATGGCCACCACCAGCCAGACGACTTCCACATTGTTGTTCTGCAGCGAAATAACGACCCCCGCCATGAGGAACCCGGTGACCAGCAGGATCAGCCCGCCGCCGCTCTGCTGATACCGGCGGAAGGCATCAATGCCCTGCGCCAGATAATACACGATGCCGAACAGGTAAAAGGCAATGTAGATCCCGTAATACGGCCCGTGGTGATAAATGTTCTGGGCATCCACGTACCATATGCCGCCCCAGAAGGCCGAGAGCAGTTCCAGCAGGGCGTGGGCTGTGAACAGGCAGAAGATCGGCTTTTCCCACCGGGGCTGCCGCGAAAGGCTTTTGCCGCACAGCAGGCCGATGTACGGTGCCGCACACAGCTCCAGCAACTTGACCAGCTTGTGCAGCCCGATGAGCTGCACCGGTGCGCCGTCCAGCATTTTGCCCGCCCATTCGCACACGGCAGCCATGCTGATCACCGCAAACAGCAGCCGGGTCATGCGCTTGCGTTTACGGTCCAGCCCGGTATTGACGCTGACCGCCGCCAGCAGGATCATCATTGAAAAAACAACCAGCGATGTATTGGCTGTATAATAAGGGTCCATTTATTTCCCCGTTTCTGCGCAGGTCGCTGCGCCGTTCCATTTCCCACACTATAGCAAATTTGGGGTGCCGCTTCAAGGCCAATGCCGCAATATTGGAGTTTCGCACCAAGCTGCCGGATTTTCGTTCGTCAAATCCGCTTCTTTGCCAAATCTTTGCCGCGCAGCAGCAGGCAGAACGTCAGCACCGTGGTGAGCAGTTCCGATGCCGGAAAGGCCGTCCACACGCCGTTCATGCCAAACAGGCGGCTCAGGAGCAGCGAACAGGCCACAATGGCCACCATACCGCGGCAGATGGAGGTCACGGAGGCCTCCACCGGGCGGTTGGTGGCGCTCAGGTAGCCTGCCGCCACAATGTTGAACCCGGCAAAGAAGTAGCCCACAAAGTACAGGCGCATTCCGGCGTGGGCAAACTGTGCCATCTGCACCGAATTTTCACTGTTGAACCAGCTTACCAGGGTATCCGTCATGCCGAACACCACGGCATACAGCACCGCCGCCAGCGCCAGCGCGGTGCAGCTGCCCAGCACCAGCAGCTTTTTGGCCCCGGCCTTGTCGCTTCTGCCGTAGCAGTCACTGACCAGCGGCTGGGCGCCCTGTGCCACACCGTTGAAGATGGCCGTTGCCACCAGGGCAAAGTTGGCCACCACGCCATAGGCCGCCACCGCCACATTGCCCGCCAGGCCCAGCAGCAAAAAGTTGAACACGGTGGTGGTCACGCCGGAGGACATTTCCCCCACAAAGCCGGAGATGCCCAGCTGGCAGCTCTGGCCCAGCAGCTTTGCCGAGGGCAGCTGCCGCACAAACTGCACGCCGTTTTCCTTTTTAAAGAAGTGGCGGCTGCAGATGGCAATGCTGAGCACCGGTGCCACAGCCGTTGCCAGCGCCGCACCGGCCAGCCCCAGCCCCATGGGGAACATGAAGATATAGTCGAACAGCACGTTGAACAGGCTGCCGCTCAGGGTAGCCACCATGGCAAGGGACGGGTCGCCATCGTTGCGCACAAAGGCCGACACGATGTAGTTGCACATGAAAAAGGGTGTGAACAGCAGAAAGATCCGTGCATAGGGAATGCCCAGTGCCACAATGCCCGCATCCCCGCCCATGAGCCGCTGCAGCGCCCCGGGGCAGAAGATGCCTGCCAGCATAAAGGGCACGGCCAGCAGGCAGGCGCAGAACACTGCATTGGAAAAATACCGCTGCGCCCGCGCATCGCCCTGTGCCCGGAGAATGGCATAGCGGGTGGCTGCGCCCAGGCCGATCATGGAGCCAATGGCAAAGATGAAATTGTAAATGGGCAGGCAGAGGTTGAGCAGGGTCACGCCGTCCGTGCCTGCCGCCTGCGAAATGAAGTAGGTATCGGCCAAAATGTAGCAGGACGTGCCCAGCAGGCCGAAAATGTTCTGCGATACATATTTGAAGAACTGTTTGGTCAGGTTCATCTCGTTTTTGATTCCTTTTTTGCAGTAATTGTCACACATCGGGGTATTGTAACACAGCCCGGGCGGCAAGTCAATTCCAAAAATGCTTTATAGCGTGTAAAATTGTTGTCAATCGGTTTGCGGGATATGCGAGATATGTTCTCTTTTGCCGCACAAAAGAGAACCATAAAAGCGCCAGCGATTTCGACGCGCTGGACCCACGAGAAAGGGGCTGCTCGCCCCTTTCAGACCCCAAAGAAGTTTGGCTCCATACAAAAAATCCAAGCCGCTTCGCTAAAGGATTTTTTGTGTTCCGCCGATTGGAAGTCGCTGCGCGACAAAACGGAAGGGAAACAGCATATTTTATGGCAGACGCGAATGCTCCCGCAGGGAGCCAGCGGCTGCAGATGTTGTTTCCCGCTGCGGCCCCTCCCGTGAAAAAATAAATTGGAAAATCCGCAGATTTTCCAATTTACAAAATTATAAATATTTTTCCGCTGAAGATGGCCAGAGCACAAGCGGCGGCCATGCGGCGGCCATTTTAAATCGTTCATTTATCCATAAGAAGGTGCTTTTATGAACATCACCGAATTTGCCCAGTACGCCGGGGTCTCCAAGGCGGCGGTGAGCCGCTACTTCAACGGCGGCTATCTCAGCGCCGACAAGCGCGCCCGCATTGAAGCCGCCGTGGAAGTCACCGGTTACCACCCCAGTATGCAGGCCCAGATGCTGCGCACCCGCCGCACCCGGCAGGTGGGAGTCATCCTGCCCAAGCTGTCCAGCGACAGCTGCCCCCGCATTGTGGAGGGCATTGGCAGCGTGCTGGAAGAATCCGGCTACCAGCTGCTGCTCATCAACACCGCCAACAACCCGCAGAAGGAGATCCGTGCCCTGGACACCCTGCGCCAGCACACGGTGGACGGCATTCTGCTCATTGCCACCGTGTACACCCCGGAGCACAAGGCCGTGCTGGAGCGGCTGCATGTGCCGCTGGTGGTGTTGGGGCAGCAGTTCCCCGGCTGCTGCAGTGTGTACCACGATGATTTCGGGGCCGCCCGGGCCGCCACCGCTCACATGCTGGCCAAGGGCCGCCGCGCTCCGGGCTACATCGGGGTGACTTTGCTGGACAAAGCCGCCGGGCAGCAGCGCCGGGCCGGTTTTGAAGCCGCCCTGAAAGCCGCCGGGCTGGCCGTGCACCCCCAGCGCATGGCCGTGGCCAAATTCAGCCAGGAATCCGGGTACGAGCAGGCTGCCCGTCTGCTGGCCCGGGACCCCCGCATCGACTGCCTGTTCTGTGCCACGGACGCCATTGCCCTGGGGGCCATGCAGTTCTGCCGGGAGCAGGGCATCCGCATTCCGGAGGACCTGATGGTAGCCGCCGTGGGCGACAGCAAGGTGGGGCGCAGCGCCTTTGTGCCGCTGACCAGCGCCCACCTGCACTATAAAACGGAAGGCCGGGATGCCGCCGCATTGCTGATGGAACTGCTGCGCGATCCCCACGCCGTGCCCCGCAGCCAGATGCTGGGATATGAGCTGATGGAGCGGGAGAGCACGGAGGATTAACAAAGGGCTGCAAAAGCCTTCCCCCGAGGGGGAAGGCTTTTCGCTCTGTCAAAACTTCGCTCCTTTTTTCGTCACTTTTACCCATACGCCCTGTGAAACCATGTGAAATCAATAACAGAACCAGCCGGAAGTTTATGCCCCCTGCGAATGGAAATTTTTGTTTTACCAGCGTATAATAAAGCCAATGAAACCGATTTCAAGCCCATTTGAAACCGGCACACAGCAGGAAAAGGAGAACGGACTATGGATTACAAAAACGCGGCACAACAGGTTCTGGACTGCATCGGCGGTCCGGGCAACATCGTATCGGCAGCGCACTGCGCCACCCGCCTGCGCCTTGTGATTGCCGACAACGGCAAAGTGGACAAGAAAGCGCTGGAAAACGCCGAAGGCGCCAAGGGCGTGTTTGAGGCCCAGGGCCAGCTGCAGATCATCTTTGGCACCGGCACCGTGAACAAGGTGTATGACGAGTTCATCCAGCTGGCCGGCATCGAGGGCGGCAGCAAAGAGGACGTCAAGCAGGCCGCTGCCGCCAAGGCTCCGTGGTATCAGCGGGCCATCAAGACCCTGGGCGATATCTTTGTGCCCATCATCCCCGCCATTGTGGCGTCCGGCTTCCTCATGGGCATCATGGAAGCGCTGAACTTCATGGTGAACAACGGCTTTTTGAGCATTGACACCACCGGCTCGGTGTATGTGTTTGCCAAGCTCTTCTCCAACACGGCCTACACCTTCCTGCCCATCCTCATCGCCTACTCGGCGGCCAAGGTGTTCGGCGGCAACCCCTATCTGGGCGCGGTCATCGGCATGATCATGATTCACCCCGACCTGCAGAACGCCTGGACCGTTTCCAACGGCGTCAACGTGATGCAGCCCGTGTTCGGCGGCCTGTATTCGGTGCCGCTGGTGGGCTATCAGGGCCACGTCATCCCAGTGATCATTGCCGTGTGGCTCATGTGCCAGATCGAAAAGCGGCTGCACAAAGTGGTGCCCGCCATGTTTGATCTGTTCGTCACCCCGCTGGTGTCCGTGTTCGTCACCGGTTATCTGACCCTGGCCGCCATCGGCCCCGTGTTCACCAAACTGGAAAACAGCATCATCACCGGTGTGCAGGCCCTGATCACCATGCCCTACGGCATTGGTTCCTTCATCATGGGCGGCCTGTATGCCGTCACCGTGGTGGCCGGTATCCACCACATGTATACCCTGATCGACCTGGGCCAGCTGGCCCGCTACGGCTACACCTACTGGCTGCCGCTGGCCAGCGCCGCCAACGTGGCACAGGGCGGTGCCGCCCTGGCTGTGGCCCTCAAGACCAAGGACACCAAGGTCAAGGCCATGGCGCTGCCCTCTGCCCTGTCCGCCTGCATGGGCATCACCGAGCCTGCCATCTTCGGTGTGAACCTGCGCTACTTCAAACCCTTCATCGGCGGCCTGCTGGGCGGTGCCTGCGGCGCCCTGTACGCCAGCATTGTGGGCCTGGGTGCCACCGGCACCGGCGTGACCGGCATCTTCGGCATTCTGCTGCACCTGCACATGCCGCTGCAGTACATCATCATGATGGCCATTTCCTTCGGCGTGTCCTTCGCCGTCACCTGGGTCATCTGGAAGCCTGAGGAGGTCAAGGCATGAACGCACTCCAGCGTGATTTGAAAAAGCTTGTCCCGCTGGTGGAAGCACTGGGCAAGGTCCATGTGGAGGCCAACCCTTACCGCCAGCAGTTCCACCTGCAGTCGCCGGTAGGCTGGCTGAACGACCCCAACGGCCTGTGCGTCTACGGCGGGCAGTACCACGCCTTTTACCAGTACGGCCCCTTTGACGTGACCGGCGGCGTGAAGCACTGGGGACACGCCGTCAGCACCGATCTGCTCCATTGGGAGCAGCTGCCCGTCATGCTCTACCCGGACGAACCCTTTGACTGCCACGGGGCCTATTCCGGTTCCGCTCTCATTGAGGGCAGCGAGATGTACCTGTACTACACCGGCAACGTCAAGCACCCCGGCGATTACGATTACATCCGGCAGGGCCGCGGCCACAATGTATGCCTGGCCATCAGCAAAGACGGTGTGCATCTGGCCAGCAAGCAGTGCCTGCTGTACAATAAGGACTACCCCGCCGGGCTGACCTGCCACGTGCGGGACCCCAAAGTGTTTGTCTACGAGGGAAAATACTACATGGTGCTGGGTGCACGCACGCTGGAAGATAAAGGCGAGGTGCTGGTGCTGGAAAGCACCGACAAGCTGCACTGGGCACACATCAACACCCTGACCACCCCGGAACCCTTCGGCTACATGTGGGAGTGCCCGGACCTGTTCTGCATTGACGGGCAGTGGTATCTGGCGGTATCGCCCCAGGGCATCGCGTGCCAGAACGTGTATGGCTGCGGTTACTTTGCCGTGTACGGTGACTGGCGCAGTGAATGCACACTGGGCGCTTTCCACGAAATGGACGCCGGCTTTGACTACTACGCTCCCCAGAGCTTTGTGGACACCCTGCAGAAGGGCCGCCGCGTGCAGATCGGCTGGATGGGAATGCCGGATGCCGACTACGGCAACGCCCCCACCGTGGCCCACGGCTGGCAGCACTGCATGACGGTGCCCCGCGTGCTGACGAACGGCCCGGACGGCACCCTGCTGCAGAACCCGGTGCCGGAACTGGACGCCCGCCGCAAGGCCGCCTGGCCGCTGGCAGACGGTGTTCCTGTGCCGGTGGACGCCTGCTTTGACCTGACCGCCGCCCCCACCGGAGACTTCTGCCTGACGGTTGCGCAGGGCGTGGAGCTGGTGTATACTGAACAGGAATGCACCTGCACTCTGCGCTTTACAGACCCCTCCCTGGCCGATGGCCGCACCCAGCGCCGTGTGCAGCTGGCCGCCCCCTGCCGCAGGGTGCGGGTGGTGGGCGATCATTCTTCGCTGGAAATTTTCCTGAACAGGGGCGCAGCGGTGTTCAGCACCCGGTACTACCCCGCTCCCGGGGAGGTTTCCCTGAAGATGCAGGGCGCAGATGGAACAGTTTATAACCTTTAAAAGACTTCCCCTCATCCGTCATTGCTCACGCAATGCCACCTGTTCCCCCCAAGAGGTGAAGCCTTTTGCGCTCTTTGGGAGCGGAAGCAGACGGAGAAGGCGCAAAGCCTTCCCCCAGCCGGGGGAAGGTGGCGAGCCTGCGAGCCGGATGAGGGTGTGGATAAGCAGCGCTTGAAGGTACGCCCTCATCAGTCACCTGCGGTGACAGCTTCCCCCGACCGGGGGAAGCCTTTTCTTACCAGCATCTTAATTTTGGAGGTTCTCTATGCCTGGCAGCACGTTGTTTTCCATTGGCGAAGCATTGATTGATATGATCCCGTCCAAGGTAGGGTGCCCGTTTGACGAAGTGCCCTCCTTCAGCCCCCGCACCGGCGGGGCACCGGCCAACGTCTGCGCGGCATTTACCCGTCTGGGCGGTGCCAGCAGCTTTCTCACCCAGCTGGGCGACGACCCCTTCGGCCACAAGATCGCCCGGGAGCTGGAAGCCTGCGGCATTGACCTGAGCCACCTGGTGTTCACCGACAAGGCCAACACGGCCCTTGCCTTTGTGAGCCTGGAAGAGGACGGCAACCGCACCTTCAGCTTTTACCGCAAGCCCTCCGCCGACCTGCTCTATTCTCCGGAGCAGATCGACCCGGCCTGGTTCCAGGACGCCTTTGCCCTGCACTACTGCAGCGTCTCGCTGGTGGACAGCCCCATGCGCCATGCCCACCTGGCCGCCATCAGCGCCGCCCGGGAAGCCGGGGCCATCGTGAGCTTTGACCCGAACCTCCGCTTCCCCCTCTGGCCGGACCGCGAGATGCTGCGCCAGACCGTGCTGCAGTTTATGCCGCTGTCCAACATCCTGAAAATTTCGGACGAGGAACTGGAATTCCTCACCGGCACTGCAGACATTGACGCCGCCCTGCCCCAGCTGTTTGCCGGGGATGTGCAGCTGGTGCTCTACACCTGCGGCAGCAAGGGTGCCCATGCCTATACCCGCAGCACCCACGGCTTTGCCCCCTGCGAAAAAGTAAACGCGGTGGACACCACCGGCGCCGGCGATGGCTTTATCGGCTCCTTCCTGTGGCAGCTCGCCCGCGATGGCGTGACCCTGGACAAGCTGGCCAAGCTCTCCAGAAAGAAGCTGGAAGAGTACCCGGCCTTCTCCAACAAGTTCTGCGGCCTGAGTGTGCAGAAGCACGGTGCCATTGACAGCTACCCTACCCTGGAACAGATGCAGTAATTCCTGCCCGGAAACAGCACAGCCCCCTGCGGAGATCCCGCAGGGGGCTGTTTTTGCATTCTGTTTTGTTAATTTTCGCCCTTGCGCGCCTGCGCGTCGATCCGCTCCAGCAGCGCCCGCTCGCCGGTGATCTCAGCGGCGTAGGGGTAGTTCCCGGTGCGCCACTCGAACTGCTTTTTGATCTGCTTGGCCTTCTCACGGTCGCGCTCTGCCAGCAGAGCCGCCGCATACTCGGTGCGCAGCACACTCAAAAAGCCCCGCATCTGCTGGCGGAACAGCAGCATGGCCTTCTCGTTCCAGCGCTGCAGCCAGGGGGCTGCGTCCTCGCCGGTGAGCAGTGCGCAGGTCAGCCGGTCGCACAGCAGCATGTTCCGGTGCATCGGCAGAATGGCCGTATCCTGTGCTTCCAGTGCATCAATGGCCTGTGCCGTTTCGGCAAAGCGCTGCTGGTCCATCAGGTAGTTGGCGTGCAGCACCGCCAGCGGGGCGATCATGCCATTGTCCAGCCCTTCTGCAGGCAGGGCGAACCACTCTTCCGGCATCTCCCGCAGGGGCACCCCCTGCACCTGTCTGGCATTGACGCTCAGCTGCACCCAAAGGGCGCGCTGCGCGGCCGGGTTCCGGCCCATTTCCACTTCGTTGGCACCATCGTTGGGCATCCCCTGCACCTGCATCGGAATGCCGTTGAGCAGTGCGCTGCCCACGCCCACAAAGCACAGCATATCAAACAGCGCTTTCAGGGTCCAGACGTCCCGGTTGGTCGCCGCCAGGCCGGCTGCCAGCAGACCCGTGAGCAGGTTGGCCAGCACGCCGCCCATATTGTAAAGTTTGTACGGCATTTTACCGTCCGTCATTTCCGGAGGGGCCATCAGGCACTGCCCGCCGGTGCCGGAAAGCGAGTACTGGCGGCGGCAGAGCCTGCCGTTTTCCACCTGGATCATCCGGCTGCCGATGCGGAACGAAACAAACCGATAACCCGTGAGCAGGCCAAAGACCATGTGCCCCGCCTCGTGCAAAATGACCTGCAGATAAAGCGACAGCATCAGCGATACCACCAGCCAGACCAGGCTGATCAGATATGTACCAAAGCCCACCCCGCTCTGTGCCACGGGGGCCATCTCCCAGGCCGCAAAAATGCCCAGCAGTGCGCCGAGCAGAAACAGCAGCACCATGCTGGGCAGCTGTGCCTTTTTTCTGGTTTTTGTGGATGTTTGCGCCATGCAAATTCCTCCCTGTTGTTTTTGGGGTCGATATGACAAAATCTCCCCGGATTTTACCTCTATTGTACCATTGCGGGCCGGTTCCTTCAAGCCCGGCCCTTTGCGCCGGGGCAAAACAAAAGCAGGCAGCGCCGTGGAAAGGAGGAAGAAAGCGGCGCTGCCTGCGGTATGGAAACCCCTGATCAGTTGCGGCTTGTCAGGAGGGATTTGGTTGGCTGTTCGCCGCCTTGGCTATTGCCTCGCATGGGCGGGGAACAGTTTTTTAAAGGGATCTGCTGTGCGCTGCACCGGCAGCGGCACCCGCAGAAGATAGCCTGCATTGGCTTTTGCGGGGCTGGATGCCGCCTGCATTGGCATCTCCCCGACTGCACCCTTATCATACCAGGCAAACGTGGCATTTCTTTGTGGGATTTTTGAACAGATTGAAAACAAAAAAGAACCTGCGTTCAGCCGGTTAAATGCAGTTTTCCAGCAAAACGGCGGGGAGCTTTCTCCCCGCCGTTTTGTCTTTCTATTTACACACCAAAAAATTCTTTGGCAATGTCCGCGCTGCGCTTGGCGTCCTTGGCGTACCAGTCCGCGCCGATCTTCTCGGCATATTCCGGGGTGAGCACGGCACCGCCCACCATGATCTTGCAGTCCAGGCCCGCTTCGTGCAGGGCGGCAATGGTTTCTTCCATGCTCTTGAGGGTGGTGGTCATCAGGGCCGAAAGCCCCACCAGGTGCACATTCTTTTCCCGCACAGTGTCCACCACGGTTTCCACCGGCACATCGCGGCCCAGGTCGATCACCTCAAAGCCGTAGTTTTCCAGAATGACCTTGACGATGTTCTTGCCAATGTCGTGCACATCGCCCTTGACCGTGGCCAGCACGATGCGGCCCTTGCTGGCGCTGCCCTCGCCCTTTTTGGCAATGGCGGTCTTGATCTCCTCAAAAGCGCTCTGGGCGGCACTGGCGGCCTGCAGCAGCTGCGGCAGGAAGAGGGTGCCTTTTTCGTACTTGGCACCCACGATGTCCAGCGCCGGAATCAGCGCTTCGTCCACCACATCCAGCGGCTGCTTGGTTTCCAGCAGGGCGCGGGTCTGGGCGGCGGCATCGCCCTTCAGGCCCTTTTCCACCGCCTTGATCAGCGGCGCATAGGGGCCGGAGACCTCGGCACCTTCGCCGGAGGAAGAAGCAGACGCCGCCGGGGCAGCCTGCACGGCCTGTTTGAGTGCCTGAGAGGCCGGCACTCGGTTGGCATACCGCTCAATATATCGGGTGCTCTGCTGGTCCCGGTTGGTCAGCACGTTGTAGGCATACACCGCCGCCATCATCTCCTCGCTGGAAGGGTTCATGATGGCCAGGTCCAGGCCCGCATACATGGCCATGGTGAGGAAGGTGGTGTTCAGGTACGGGCGGCAGGGCAAGCCGAAGCTGATGTTGGACACGCCCAGAATGGTGCGCACGCCCAGCTCCTTTTTGCAGGCTTCCAGGGCCTGCACGGTGGCCAGCACGTCCTTCTGCTGGGCGCTGGCGGTCAGGGTCAGGCAGTCGATGTAGATGTCCTCCCGGGGGATGCCGGCCTCCAGCGCCGCCTCGGTGATGCGGCGGGCAATGGCCACCCGGTCCTCGGCGGCGGGCAGGATGCCCCGCTCGTCAATGGCAAGGCCCACAATGGCTGCGCCGTACTTTTTGCACAGGGGCAGAATGGCTTTGAGCTTTTCCTCTTCGCCGTTGGTGGAGTTGACAATGGGCTTGCCGTTGTACACCCGCAGGCCGTTTTCCAGCGCCTGCACATTGGAGGAATCCAGCTGCAGCGGCAGGCTGGTAACACTCTGCAGGGCTTTGACCACCTGCGGCATCAGGGCAGGCTCGTCCACCCCGGGGACACCCACGTTCACGTCCAGCACCTGTGCCCCGGCTTCCACCTGGCTCACGGCCTGCTCGAGGACGTAGTTCATATCATTTTCCCGCAATGCCTGCTGGAACCGTTTTTTGCCGGTGGGGTTGATGCGCTCGCCCACCACGGTAATGCCGTCCACGTTCACATAGTTCATGGGGGTGCACAGCACCGATGGCATGGCGTGGGCCGGGCGGCCCGGCACGCTGCCCTTGAACACCCCGTTCAGCAGCTGGATGAACTCCGGCGTAGTGCCGCAGCAGCCGCCGGCGGCAAACAGATGCAGCTCCCGGTAGGGCTTCATTTCCATGGCAAACAGCTGGGGGGTAATGTCGTAGCCGCTGCCGTCTGCCCGGGGCAGGCCCGCATTGGGCTTGACGAACACCGGGAAGTCGCCGGGCACGGCATCGGCCAGCCGCTTTGCCATGGGGAAGATCTCCTTGGGGCCAAGCGAACAGTTGATGCCCACGGCGTTGGCCCCCAGGCCCCGGGCGGTCACGCCGAAGCTTTCCACCGTGCAGCCGGTAAAGGTGCGGCCGCCCGCTTCAAAGCTCATGCTGGCCAGAATGGGCAGGGTGCTGTTCTCTTTGGCAGCCAGCAGCGCGGCTTTCAGCTCGTACAGGTCGGTAAAGGTCTCAAAAAAGATCAGGTCCGCTCCGGCGTCCACACCGGCCCGGACAATGCGGGCATACTCTGCCACGGCGTCCTCAAACAGCAGAGTGCCGTTTGGCTCCAGCAGCTCACCCAGCGGGCCGACATCCAGCGCAGTGAGCGCCCCATAGGGTGCGCAGGCCCGCTTGCAGTTGGCAATGCCCGCCGCAATGATCTCTTCCAGGCTGTAGGCGCTGCCGGCCAGTTTGTGGGCCGATGCACCAAAGGTGTTGGCGTTGACGATGCGGCTGCCCGCTGCGGCATATTTGGCGTGGATGCTCTCAATGAGCGCCGGATCGGTGATATTCAGTTCCTCGGGCTTGGCCCCCAGCTTCAGGCCGGCAGCCTGCAGCATGGTGCCCATACCGCCGTCCAGCAGGATGGTATTGCTCTGTTTGAAAAGTTCATTCGCTTGCACAGGTTTTCCCCCTCTTTCGATACTCGCACCGGGTGCGCAGCACACAGTGGCCGCACCCCGCCAGATGCCCCTTTACCGGGTGGTCACTGACCCCCAGAATGGCCGTCACGCTCTTGCGCGGGGTCATCAGGTTGGTGTCGGTCACGCACAGGCCCGCGCGGCGGGCCGTATCCAGCGCGGCAGCCACCAGCGGCTGCACCGCAATATCCCAGTCCCCATAGCCGGGCGAAAAGCGTCCGGTAAGGTATTTTTCCTCTTTTGCGGCCAGCTGGCGCAGCTCAGCTTCAGCGGCATCGGCAGTCTGCTCGGCCAGGGCGCTGCCCAAGGCATCCGATGCCACACCGGCGGCAATGTCGCCCACACCGGCGCGGCGGATCTGGGCATCCACCCCGGGGCCAAGGGTGACCGCCAGCAGAATGGCCTGCCCGCAGCCTTCCAGATGCTTTTCCACGTCTGTCCCCCGCAGAATGCCCGCTTCCCGCAGCGCGGCAGTATCGGCCTGCAGCCAGACGGCGCGGGGGGTGGCAGCAGCCAGCAGCGGCTGCCCGCAGCGCTGCAGCAGCGCCATGGTAGCGGCATCCGGCTCGCCCCGTGCGCCAAAATACCGCGCAGCCTGCGCAAGATCAATGCTTTCCGGTTTTTGCACCGGCAGCGGACGGCTCTGCCATACCGGCATCTGCGCTCCCCCCTTTTCCGCTAAGAATTGACTTTTAGTATACCGCAGACGTGGGTTTTTCGCAATCCCGCACACAAAAAATGGCTGCGGTGCCCTGGTCCGATCCCAGGGTCCCGCAGCCATTCCGGCGGTTCAGCGGCGTTCGCTCCGCTCTTCTTTTACAATGGCGGTCAGCTGCTGCATGGTGTTTGCCGTGCGGCGCAGCTCTTCCTCCCCCACCTCAGCGCGCAGGCGGGTGTAGCAGCGCTTCATGAATTCGCGCTCTTCGGCCATCAGCTCCACGGCCTTGCTGGTCAGCTCCACATAGGTGCGGCCTGCTTCCCGGTCGGTGAGCCAGCGCACATAGCCGCTGTCCTGCAGCTTTTCAATGCCCTTGGAAAGCTCGGTCACCCGGATGCCCATGGCCGAAGCCAGATCTGCCAGGTAAAGTTTCTCGTCCGGGCGGGCCTCCTGCTGCATCTTGATGTAGAACAGCACCAGGTAATCCGCCCGCTGAATGGTGCTGAACACCTTATCCAGGTCAAAATTGTGCAGGAAAAACCACTCTTCCGGGTGGCGCTGCATCATCGGTTCGTTTTTCATGGTCTGCCCTCCTCAGCGTGCATCCCGCGGGATGTAATCGTGGGTACCGCCCAGGCTCTTGTAGGCCGGGCGGATGATCTTGTTGGCACTGAGCAGCTCCTCAATGCGGTGGGCGCTCCAGCCCATAATGCGGGCCACGGCAAACAGCGGGGTGTACAGCTCCATGGGAATGCCCAGCATATCGTACACAAAGCCGCTGTAAAAGTCCACGTTGGGGCTGACACCCTTGAAGATCTTGCGCTCTTCGGCAATGAGCTGCGGGGCCATGCGCTCGATCTTGGCGTACAGAGCCAGGTCCTTGTCGCGGCCCTTTTCGTGGGCCAGCTGCTCCACATAGCCCTTGAACACCACCTCGCGGGGGTCGCTGAGGGAGTACACCGCGTGGCCCATGCCGTAGATAAGGCCCTTGTGGTCAAAGGCCTCGCCGTGCAGCAGCTTTTTGAGGTAGGCTTCCAGTTCCTCGTCATCCTCCTGGTCGTGCAGGTTCTCCCGGATGTTCTGCATCATCTGCATCACCATCAGGTTGGCACCGCCGTGGCGCGGGCCTTTGAGAGAGCACAGGGCGGCCGCCATGGCCGAGTAGGTGTCCGTGCCGGAGGACGTGACCACGCGGGTGGTAAAGGTGGAGTTGTTGCCGCCGCCGTGCTCGGCGTGCAGCAGCAGGGCCACATCCAGCACACGGGCTTCCAGCGCGGTATACTGCATATCCGGGCGCAGCATCCGCAAAAAGTTCTCGGCGGTGGAAAGCTGCGGATCGGGCCGGTGGATGTACATGCTGCCATCGTTTTCGTAGTGGTTGTAGGCATGGTAGCTGTACACCGCCAGCATGGGGAAGATGCTGGCCAGCTGGATGCTCTGGCGCAGCACATTGGCGGTGGACAGGTCTGCCGCCTTGGGGTCGTAGGAAGCCAGGGTCAGCACACTGCGGGACATGCTGTTCATGATATCGTGGCTGGGAGCCTTCATGATCACATCCCGGGTAAAGTTTGTGGGCATGGTGCGGCACTCGCCCAGCACGCGGCAGAACTCGTCCAGCTTTTCCGGGGTGGGCAGCTCGCCGAACAGCAGCAGATAGCCCGCTTCCTCAAAAGCAAAGCGGCTGCCCCGGCTGCCGTTGATCAGGTCCTTTACATCATAGCCGCGGTACAGCAGCTGGCCATCGGCGGGGCGCTTGACCCCGTCCACATATTCAAAGGCACGGATGTCGGAAATATTGGTCAGGCCCGCCAGCACGCCCTTGCCGTTTTCATCGCGCAGACCGGCTTTGACGCCGTATTCCTGATACAGATCCTTGCTGATCTTATCGTGCTGCGCGCACAGCGGCTGCTGCTGTTCAAAATATCCCATCACGTTCTGCAGGTAGTCCATGGTCGGTTGCTCCTTTCCTGAAAGCCAGTTTCCAGGCCAGTGGGCCGGGAGTTTCTCTGAGGACCGTCCGGAGGGTGGGCCCCTGCTGCCGCAGGCAGTAGGGCGGGGGATGGAATGCCCTGCAACAACAGCGACCGCCGCCTGCGGCGGAAACAGGAAGCTGTTGTTGGGGCCGCGGTCAGCAGGATGCAAGCGCCATTCAAGGCGCGAAGCATCCGCTGGGCACCGCAACTCGAAAGTGTCCGAAGAGAAAGCTACCGGTACGCTGGCCGACCGCTGCACCAGCGGCATAACACTTAAATTTGATACCCTTTCAGATTACAGAACGGATATTTCCATGTCAAGCAACTGTTTGTAAACAAAAAACGAACAATCCCGCGCAATTGCGCGAAACCGCCCGCAGGCTGCCGAATCATGTTCCAAAAAGACAGAACGCCCCCGGAAAGCTCCGGAGGCGTTCTGCCGTTATGAAGAAGTATCCGTATGGACAGGAGATGGCGTTGTTATGCTTCGGTGTAGGTCTTTTTGAGCAGGCTCAGGATCACAGCGCCCACCACACTGCCAATGGCCAGAGCCACGCAGTACATCACGGCGTGATCCACCACCGGGAACACGAAGATGCCGCCGTGGGGTGCGCGCAGTGCGCAGCCAAAGGTCATGGACAGGGCACCCGAGAGCGCTGCACCGATCACGCAGCTGGGCAGCACGCGCAGCGGGTCGGCTGCGGCGTAGGGAATGGCACCTTCTGTAACGAAGCACAGACCCATGACATAGTTCACAATGCCGTTGCGGCGCTCGTCCGGCGACCACTTTTTGGGGCAGAAGGTGGTGGACAGGGCAATGGCAATGGGAGGCACCATGCCGCCCACCATAACGGCGGCCATGACCTCATAGTTGCCGGAAGCCAGGGCTGCCGTGCCGAACACATAGGCTGCCTTGTTGAAGGGGCCGCCCATGTCAATGCTCATCATACCGGCCACAATGGCACCCAGCAACACTTTGGAGGTGCCGCCCATGGCGTTGAGCCAGTTGGTCATGGCGGTGTTGATCATGCCCATGACCGGGTTGATGCCGCACATCACGACACCCACAATGAGCATGCCGCCCAGCGGGTAAATGAGCATGGGGCGGATGCCGTTCAAACTGGCGGGAAGCTTTTCGGTAATCTTTTTGAGCAGCTCCACAATGTAGCCCGCTGCAAAGCCGGCCAGCAGTGCCGCCAGGAAGCCGCCGGAGATACCGGTGGTCTCGCCGTTTGCAATGCCTGCAAAGTTGGTGCCGTTCATGGCCAGCACGCCGCCCACAAAGCCCACGGCCAGGCCCGGGCGGTCTGCAATGGACATGGCGATGAAGGCGGCCAGAATGGGCAGCATGTAGCCAAAGGCCGCATTGCCCACCGTCTTGAAGAAGGCGGCCACGGGGGTGTTCATACCGAAGTTGGAGGGGTCGATGGAGTAATCGTCCAACAGGAAGGCCAGCGCGATCATAATGCCGCCGCCCACCACAAAGGGCAGCATATGGGAAACGCCGTTCATCAGGTTCTTGTACAGGCTGCGGCCAAAGCTGTCCTTGCTGTCGGCGCTGCTTTCGGCGGCCTGTGCGCCGCCCTCGGCGTGGTAAACGGGCACCTCGCCGTGCACGATCTTTTTGATCAGTTCTTCCGGTTTGTGGATGCCGTCATCCACGCGGGTGAACAGCACCGGCTTGCCGTCAAAGCGGGCGGTCTCCACCTTTTTCTCCGCCGCCACAATGATGCCGTCACAGGCGGCGATCTCCTCGCGGGTCAGGATGTTCTTGGCACCGTCCGAGCCGTTGGTTTCCACCTTGGTGGGCAGGCCCAGCTTGTCACCGGCCTTGGTCAGGGCCTCGGCAGCCATGTAGGTGTGGGCAATGCCGTTGACACAGGCGGTTACCGCCAGAATGCGGTAGCCGTCCTGCGGAATTGCCTGCTGGGTAAAGCTCTCGGTGCCGAACTGCGCATCCTCCTGGGCATCAATGCAGGCCAGGAATTCTTCCGGGGTGCGGGCAGCGTTCAGCTTTGCCACAAAGTCCTCGTTCATCAGCATCTGCATCATGCGGGCCAGCATGTCCACATGCAGGCTGCCGTTTTCCGGCGCGGCAATGGCAAACAGCAGGTTGGTGGTGCCGTCATCCTCGGGGTTGTACTGCACCGGCTTTGCCAGCCGCAGGGCCGCCAGACTGGGCCGGGTGACCACATTCGTTTTGGCGTGTGGCACTGTGATGCCGTTGTCCACATAGGTGGAGCCTTCGGCCTCGCGGGCATACAGGGCCTTTTTGTAGGCATCCCGGTCCTTGATGTTGCCGTGGGTGGCCTGCAGTTCCACCAGCCGGGAAAGAATCTGTTCCTGGTTGTCCAGCGCTTCGTCCAGCGCAATGGACTGTGCGGTAAATAACTCCGTAATGCGCATAGTGGTTCTCCTTTCTCTATCAGATCTGCTCCAGCAGTTCGTCAATCTTTTCCCGGGTGGCCAGCCCCAGGCTGAAGGCCGTGGCGCTGCCGCAGGCGGTGCCCAGGCGCAGGGCCTGGGTGTAGCTGCCGCTCTGCAGCCAGCCGGCCACAAATCCGGCCACCATGCTGTCACCGGCACCCACGCTGTTCACCACCCTGCCCTTCGGGCAGCCGATGCGGTGCACTTCGCCGCTTTCGTCCACCAGCAGTGCGCCGTCTCCGGCCATGCTCACCAGCACGTTGCGGGCACCTTTTGCCTGCAGGGTGCGGGCGGCGGCAATGATCTCTTCGTCCGTAGCCAGCTCCCGGCCCACGATCTCGCCCAGCTCGTGGTTGTTGGGCTTGATCAGGAAGGGGTGGTACTGCAGCACATTCACCAGCAGGTCGCGGGTGGCGTCCACCACACAGCGCACGCCTTTGCCGTCCAGCCGGGCCAGCAGCCGCTCGTAGGTATCCTGCGCAAGGCTTTGGGGAATGCTGCCTGCCAGGATCAGAATGTCGTTCTCGTTCAGGGCATCCAGCTTTTCTTCCAGCTGCTGCATGGCGCGTTCCGGAATGTCCGGCCCGGCACCGTTCAGCTCGGTTTCCTGCCCGGCCTTGATCTTGACGTTGATGCGGGTCATGCCCTGTTCCAGGCGGATAAAGTCGGTGGCAATGCCCTGGGCTGCCAGCCCGCGTTCCAGCCAGGCGCCGGTCTCCCCGGCCACAAAGCCCAGGGCCACGCTTTTGTGCCCCAGCTGGGCCAGCACACCGGACACGTTGATGCCTTTGCCGCCCAGCACGCAGTCCTCGCCTTTGGCACGGTTCACCTGCCCTACTTCCAGCGGGGCGTCCAAGCGCACCACGTAGTCAATGGCCGGGTTGAATGTGACAGTGTAGATCATAGTTCCGTCTCCTTTACCAGCGTGTATTGCTTGTACTTGGGGTTGGGGCAGCGGTTGGTCAGAATGGCTCCGCTGTGCAGGTCGGTGATCACCGCCGGGCACACCCGTGCAAACTTGGCATCATCCACCAGGAACCAGGTCTCCCGCGCACGGTTGACCACCGTGGTTTTCACCGCGGCTTCTTCAGGGTCCGGGGTGGTAAACCCTGCATCCAGCGAGACCCCGTTGGCCCCCATGAACGCTTTGGTAAAATGGTACTGCTGCAGGCTGGTAAGCGCTGCCGCCCCCACAATGGCTTCGGTCTGGGGGCGCAGCAGCCCGCCGGGCAGAAACACCTTGCAGCCTTTCTGGGCCAGGGTACGGGCATGGGCCACACCGTTGGTCACATAGCTTGCCTTGAGGGCCTGCCCGCCGATGGCCCGGGCCAGTTCCAGGGTGGTGGAACCGGCGTCCACAAAGATGAAGTCCTCTGCCGTGATCAGCTGGGCAGCTGCCGCCGCAATGGCCCGCTTCTGGGGCACCGCCTGGGTCTGCTTGGCTTCCATGGTGGGTTCTTCGGCCAGAAAGCTGCTGTCCGGCAGGGTGGCCCCGCCGTGCACCTTGTTCAGCTTGCCCAGCCGGTCCAGTTCGGTCAGGTCCCGCCGGATGGTGGACTCGCTTGCGTTCAGTGCCTCGCACAGCTCCTGCACGCTGGCCGTGCGCTGCCGGGCCAGCAGCTCCAGGATCAGGCCGAACCGTTCTTCTGCCAGCATTCTGCTCCCTCCTTCTTTGACTGTTTGTGATTTGTTTTGAATGTTTTTGGTGGTTTCTGGCTTTATTATAGCACAAGTTCCGTCAAATTCAATCAGTTTCAGTCAATTCTGTGCACAAAAAATTTCCGTCCTTTTTGTGCAGCTCTGCCAGACAGTGGGATACAACACCGTTTTTTCTCCTTTCAAATTCATCTTAAAATCTGAACTGTAAACTAGGTTTACGCTTTTGTGAAACATGGCCCCGATCCATTGCATTCCCGCTCAGCTCCTGCTATGATGAACTCACAAAAGCGGCCGCTCAAATTTCCAAAAAGGAAGTGTTATAACCATGCCCCAGAATTGTTCCGTTCCTTCTCCGCACTCACTTTCCCCGGAAGAACAGGTGCTCCAGATCACCTGGGCCGTAAAACGCGCTTTTCCGCGCCTGCTGGACCTCGCAGGTCTTTCCATTGCGCATCTTTCCCGGATGACGGACCTGTCCCGCGTCACCCTTACCAAATATTGTTACAACGCGGACACGCCCATCTCCTGCCGGAGCTGCATCGTCCTTCTGGCTGCATTTGACTTCATCGTGCGTGGTGACCGCATCAAACGGGATCATCTTGCCCGTGCCATTCACGATGAACTGCTGCACCCGGATGAAACCGACCTGTTCGGGAGCCGCTTTGTGGAAAAAAGCCCCCATTACGACTACAAAGCCCGGCTGACGGACGAATGCTTCCGCTGCTTTCCCTCGGCCCGCAAACGGCACCGGTTCCATCCTGCGTCCTTTGCGCTTCAGCACCCGCTGATCCTGGACCCGTATCTGTTCAACATTGAAGGAATCGAAGATATTGTAGCTCCCGTATTTCAGGCCGCACAGGCGCACGGCCAGAAGATTTTGGTTCCCCGCTGCCTGATCCGCAGCCTGTACGAAAGCTATGATGAGGAACAGGCCGCCTGGGAGCGTTACTGGGAAACCGGCAGCCTGCCCATTGCGTACGGATGGTACAGTTCCAGGGAGCGCGAAACCGAAGATGCCATCCAGAGCATGGAAGCGCGGTTGCAGGAGGGCTGGCTTGCCCCCATAGACGGCCCCTGCGATGAAAAAGGCTGGAACGGCTTTTCCGCCTTTCTCCGCCAGCTGCCGCGAAGCCCCATGCCGGTGTTCCTTTCCTGCAATCCCGACCTGTCCGACCAGGTGATCCGCGTCTGCGCCCGCCAGCCGGAAAAGCCGCCTGTGGCCGTGCTGGCATACGATTTCGGCGCACTTGACGAGCACGAAAAGACCACTTCACTGGACACCACCCTGTTCCAGCGCTGTTTCAAAGAGTGGACCCCTGGCCTGCTGCAGGCCGACACTCAAGATCCCCGCACTGCACTGCTGCGTGCCGCTGCCCTGAGCCGCCGCCCGCAGGACCTTGGCGACACCGAAGAAGAAGAGCTGGAAGCCCTGATGGCGGAACGCTATGACCATATGATGGAAGGAGAAGAGCCCGATGATGAATGCTGACAATGTTTCTTTCTACAACGAGTACCAAAAGTTCCGGGACTATGTTCTTTATGTCGATACCTCCTTCTGGGTGGAACTGGCAGACCAGCCGGACGCCCAGCACAGGCTGCGCAGCTTTTTGCAGGGTTCCGGCAAAACCGTGCAGGTACCCCGCGTGGTGCTGGACGAGCTGAACCACCTGATGTCCATTCCCGAAAAAGCCGCCCGGGCTGCCGGTGCACAGCGGCTGCTGGGGGAGCTGGAACACTGCCGGATGCTGACCTTTTTCGACTCGCTGGACGACAGCATCAGCGGCCTGCTGGCAGACGCCGTATTTCTGGCGGAGTTTGAGCGCCGCCGCGTATCGGACAACCTGCTGCTGCTCACCCAGGACGCCGACCTGACCCGCGATGTGCTGGACCTGAAAAACCGCCACTCGGTGCAGAGCTTCAAAAAGATCCAGGTCAAGCGGCTGACCTCCAATGGGTATCTGGGGCGGGTGCTGCCCATGCCGGAGCTGCCGCCGGAAGCCGCCCCTGCCGCTGAACCGGCTGCTGTGCCGGAACCGGAAGCCGCAGTGGCACCGAACACCGCCGCCTGCACATCTGCCGATGCGCCTGCCCCGGCAAAGCCTGCAGCAGCGGCAAAATCCACCCCCGTGCAGCCTGCGGCGGCAAAGTCCGCTGCACCCAAAACGGCTGCCGCTAAGCCTCACGCCGCAAGCAAGGTCTCCCCTGCTGCCCGGCACCGTTCCACCGGCCTTTACACGGTTTATGGGACGCCCTACAGCATCTGTCCTCCCTGCCGCAGTACAAGCACCCGGAAAGCCCCGGCGGAACCCGCTTCGCACCACGACCACACCGAGCTGCTCTGCAATGCCGCGGTGATCGGTCTCAGCCTGCTGCCGCTGGCTGCGCCCCTGCTGCTGCCTTCCACTGGTTCCACCAAAATCCTTTCCGTCCTGCGGAAGGGTGCTGCCCCCGTGCTGCGCCTCTTCTGAAACCCATACAAAAAAGGGCCGCCCGTGGGCGGTCCTTTTGCTTTGCCATTCTGGCTTCTTATTCTTCATCCAGCGCCCAGTGGTACGCGC
The DNA here is from genome assembly GCA_963646665.1 of Bacteroides sp. CAG:545. Taxonomy (GTDB): domain Bacteria; phylum Bacillota; class Clostridia; order Oscillospirales; family Ruminococcaceae; genus Faecalibacterium. The sequence continues at coordinate 38,322 of CAVIXY010000001.1, read as the reverse complement.
AGCGCACGGCCTTGTTCCAGCCCTTGATGCGTTTGGCGCGGTCAGCATCCGAGATGGCAGGCTCAAAGGTGCGGTCCACCTGCCAGTTGCGGCGCACGTCCTCTGCCGTGGGCCAATAGCCCACCGCCAGCCCGGCCAGATACGCCGCGCCCAGAGCTGTGGTTTCCACACAGCGGGGGCGCTGCACCGGCAGGCCGCTGATGTCGGCCATGGTCTGCATCAGGTAGTTGTTGGCGCAGGCACCGCCGTCCACCTTCAGGCTTCGCAGCGCAATGCCGGAGTCGGCTTCCATGGCGCGCAGCACATCGTTGACCTGGTAGCACAGGCTGTCCAGCGTGGCACGCACGATGTGGTACTTGTTGCAGCCCCGGGTCAGGCCCACAATGGCACCCCGGGCGTACTGGTCCCAGTGGGGCGCGCCCAGCCCGGTAAAGGCCGGCACCACATAGCAGCCGTTGGTATCCGGCACCTTCTGGGCCATGTACTCGGAATCGCGTGCTTCTTCCAGCAGGCGCAGTTCGTCCCGCAGCCACTGGATGGCCGCCCCTGCCACAAAGATGGAGCCTTCCAGCGCATAGTTCACGGTGCCGTTCGGCCCGCAGGCAATGGTGGTCACCAGCCCGTTCTGAGAGCTGACCGGCTTTTTGCCGGTGTTCATCAGCAGAAAGCCGCCGGTTCCAAAGGTATTTTTGGCTTCGCCGGGGGCAAAGCAGGTCTGGCCGAACAGCGCCGCCTGCTGGTCTCCGGCAGCGCCCGCAATGCGGATGCCCCCGCCAAAGTGCATAGGGTCGGCTTCGCCGTACAGGGCGCTGGAAGGCACCGGGGTGGGCAGCATACAGCGGGGAATGTGCAGTTCCTGCAGAATTTCCTCGTCCCAGGTCAGGGTGTGAATGTTGAACAGCATGGTGCGGCTGGCGTTGGTGTAGTCGGTGATGTGCAGACGGCCCGCCGTCAGTTTCCAGATGAGCCAGGTCTCCACCGTGCCGAACAGCAGCCGCCCGGCCTCTGCCCGCGCCCTGGCCCCGGGCACGTTGTCCAGGATCCACTGCAGCTTGGTGGCCGAGAAATAGGCGTCGATCACCAGGCCGGTCTTGGCCCGGAATTTTTCGGTCAGGCCCCGGGCTTTCAGTGCATCGCAGGCCGCACTGGTGCGGCGGCACTGCCACACAATGGCATGGTATACCGGCTCGCCGGTCTCCTTGTCCCACACAATGGTGGTCTCGCGCTGGTTGGTAATGCCAATGGCGGCAATGTCCGCCGCCGTGGCCCCGATCTTGTTCATGGCCGAAAGCGCCACGCCCAGCTGGGTGGTCCAGATCTCGTTGGCATCGTGCTCCACCCAGCCCGGCTTGGGGAAATACTGGGTAAATTCTTTCTGCGCCGTGCTGCACATCTCGCCTGCTTCGTTGAACAGGATGCACCGGTTGGATGTGGTTCCGGCGTCCAGCGCCATGATATAAGACATGAAAACAGCTCCTTTTCGGTTTGATTTTTCCGGAGTGGTTACACGGTTTTTGCGCGGTACTTCTGCAGCGTGTGCAGCAGCTTGTCCCGTTCCAGCGGCTTTGTCAGGTGCTCATTCATGCTCGCCGCACGGCTGCGCTGGATGTCGTCCTGAAAGGCATTGGCCGTCATGGCAAAAATGGGGACGGCGGCGGCATCCGGCCGGTTCATGGCGCGGATGGCCCGGGCCGCATCCAGGCCGTTCATCACCGGCATCATAATGTCCATCAGAATGGCATCGTAGGTGCCCGGGGCCGAGGTCGCAAACTGTTCCACCGCCTGGCGGCCATTCCAGGCTTTGGTCAGCACCACGCCCCCGCTTTCCAGCAGAAACTGCACGATCTCCATGTTCAGCTCGTTGTCCTCCACCAGCAGAACATGCATACCCGCCGTTCCTTTCCCGTCCAATGCCTGCACGGCAGGCTTTGCCAGCAGCCGGGCGGTGTCAATGCGCAGCGGCAGCCGGATGTGGAAGGTGGTGCCCTTGTGCAGGGCGCTTTCAAAGGTGATGGTGCCCTGCATCCGGTCCACCAGCTCCTTGGTAATGGCAAGGCCCAGCCCTGTACCGGAATAGGCGGTGCGGGCGCTGGCATCCTCCTGGGCAAACGGCTCAAAGGCGTGCCGCTGAAACTCCTCGCTCACGCCAATGCCGTTGTCGGTGCAGACAAACTCATACAGCGCACAGCCGTTTTCCACCCCGGTCTCCCGTGCACACAGCTCCACATGGCCGCCCTCGTTGGTGTACTTGATGGCGTTGGTGGAAATGTTCTGCAGCACCTGCCGCAGGTGTACCGGGCTGCCGATGAACCGGGTGTGCGTTCCCCGCACGCCCTGGCAGTCCACGGTGATGCCCCGTTCCCGGGCCTGCACCTCGATCACGCTGTTGACCTCCTGCACCATCCGGGCCAGGTCAAAGGGCTTTTCTTCCAGCTGGATCTCGCCGGATTCCAGCTTGTTCATGTCCAGCACGTTGTTCACGAGGTCCAGCAAAAAGCCGGAAGCATCCATGATCTTCTGGCGGCACTCCTCCTGCCGGGCTTCATCGCCCACACAGTGGCGGCTGACCTCCACCATGCCCCGGATGCCGTTGATGGGCGTGCGCACATCGTGGCTCATGCGGCGCAGAAAATCCGTTTTGGCCGCGTTGGCCCGGTCCGCTTCCAGCTTGGCGGCTTCCGCTGCCAACTGGGCACGGTGCGCTTCCTCAGCGGCCTGTTCGGCCAGCTGCCGGGCTTCCAGCTCGCGGGATTTTTCCTCGGTCACGTCCCGGTTTGCCACCAGCACCGCCATCAGGCTGCCGTATGCATCGTAGCGCTGCGGCACGATCACGGTCAGCATCCAGCCGCCCGCCGCCGTCTGCCAGGTGCAGGTAAGCAGGCTGCGCTCTTTCAGGCGCTGCTCCACGGTGGCCATATCGCAGAATTCCTGCACCTGCTTTTTGTACGGTTCTGCGGCCAGCCGGTCGATCTGCGCCTGCTGGCCATCGCTGGTCATGGCGCTTTTGTAGCCGTGCATGGCCCCCTTGGAGGATTTGAGCACCTCCACCGTGTGCTCCCGCAGCTGCACCAGCATAATGGCCACATAGGCCGTGCTCAAAGCGTCAATGATCCGCAGCCGCTTCTGGCTCTGTTCCAGCTCCACCCGGATGTTCTCGGCGCGCATGAGCTGCACCATGGTTCCCAGCAAAACAACGGCCAGCAGCAGGATCAGCCAGAAATTGATGGACATTCCCATACGCAGCGCCGCCTTTCTCCCCTACCGTTCCGATTTAAAATCATTATACAACACGGCTGCGCGCCTGTGCAAGCATTCGGGCCGCAAAACAGGCGCTTTCTACCACTGCCGTGTTTTCTTTGCCGAACGGACCTGTTTTATGCTATAATATCTCTTAGAAGAATCTGCCATTTTCTGCAGAAAGGAGGTGCCGCCATGCTCCGGCTGGCTTTTTGCGATGATGACCCCCGGATGCTGGACCGGCTCTCGGCTTTGGTGCAGGAGTACCGCGCCGCCCACAGCACCGAGCTTTGTGTCACGGTGTTCCACAGTGCCGTGGAGCTGCTGACCCAGATCGAGCGCGGCGTGCGCTTTGACCTGCTGTTTCTGGATGTGATCATGCCCGGGCTGAACGGCATGGATGCTGCCCGGGAGATCCGCCAGTATGACAGCACCCTGCGCATTATTTTTCTGACTAGCTCTGCCGATTTTGCGGTGGAGTCTTACGGGGTGGGGGCCTATTTTTATCTGCTCAAGCCCATTCAGCCCGCCCACCTGTTCCGCCTGCTGGACACCGTGACCGCCGAAACCGCCAAAGAGCGGCAGAGCGGCGGCCTGGTGCTGCGCTGCAAAACCGGCATCACCCGCATTGCACTGGAACGGCTGGAGGTGTGCGAGGTATCCGGCCGCACGCTGGTGTTCCACCTGGAGGGCGGCGCACGGCAGGAGAGCACCGGCAGCATGGACGAGCTGGAACATCAGCTGGCCGCCGACCCCCGCTTTCTGCGCCCGCACCGCTCCTACCTTGTCAATATGGAATTCATCCAGAGCATCTCCTACCGCACCATCACCCTGACGGACGGCATCGAAATCCCGCTGCCGCATGGCCGCTATGCCGCCGTCAAGGAGCGCTACCTGGACTATGCCTTCCGGAAAAAGCAGGTGTTCTTATGATTCGTTTTACCTCTCTGCTCACCGCACTGGACGGTGCCGCCGTGTGCATTTTCGGCGTGGTGCTCAGCGCTGCCTTCTGCGACATCCGCTGGACAGCGCGCAAGCGCTGGTTCCTGGTGCTTTCCACCGTGCTGATGCTGGGCCTGCAGGCTGTGTTTTATTTTGGCGGCGGCTACAATGCCGCCCAAAGCGCCTATCCGCTCATCACCCACCTGCCGCTGGTGCTGGTGCTTTACGGGCTGAGCGGACAGGGGCTGTGGGCGCTGGTGTCGGTGCTCACAGCCTTTTCCTGCTGCCAGCTGCGCCGGTGGCTGGCGCTGGTGCTCTGCCTGCCGTTTCCCGGCAGCGTTCTGGCGCTGGACATTGCCCAGCTGCTGCTCACCTTTCCCATCCTTTTGGTGCTGCTGCACTTTGCCGCCCCCTCGGTGCGGTCGCTGGCGGGCTGGCCGCGCTCGCTGCAGCTGCAGTTCGGCATTCTGCCTGCGCTGTGCTATGGCTACGACTACCTGACCCAGGTGTATACCAACTTGCTGGCGGACGGCAACCCCGCCGCCGTGGAGTTCATGTTCTTTGTGACCTGTGCGTCTTACCTGGTGTTCCTGCTGCGCCTGACCCGGCAGCAGCGGGAGAGCTGGGAGCTGGAACAGGCCCGGAACAGCCTGAACCTGCAGGTGCGGCAGGCGGTGCGGGAGATCGAAGCACTGCGGCAGTCCCAGCGCACGGCCAGCACCTACCGCCACGACCTGCGCCACCACATGCAGTACCTGGCCGCCTGCCTGGAAAACGGCCGCACCGACCAGGCCCAGGAGTACATCCACAGCGTCTGCAGCGGCATTGAAGCCAGCCGCGTGACCCTGTACTGCGAAAATGAGGCTGCCAACCTGATTCTTTCCGCCTTTGCCGGGCGCGCCAAAGCCGCCGACATCGGCTTCCGGGCCGAAGCCAGCATTCCCCAGAGCCTTCCCCTGCCGGAGACGGATCTGTGCGTGCTGCTGTCCAACGCGCTGGAAAACGCCCTGCACGCCTGCCAGGAGCAGAAAGCCCTGGGCCGGGCGGCAGACATTGCCCTTTCCGCCTACCAAAAGAACGGTCGCCTGTTTTTGCAGCTTACCAACAGCTGCGGCCCGGACGTGGCCTTTGTGCAGGGGCTGCCGGTAACCGACCGGCCCGGCCACGGCCTGGGTGTGCGCAGCATCTGCACCATTGTGGAGCAGCACGGCGGCCTTTCCAGCTTTTCGGCCCAGAACGGGCGTTTTACCCTGCGGGTGGCGCTGTAACCGTCGATTCATGACATTTCCCGGTCGAATCGTGCCGGGTGCCGCCTTTTTCCTCCGCTGTGCGGTATACTGGGGCTGCGATCAAGGGCGGCCGTATGCCGCAACGGAGGAAACTTACTATGGGACTTTTTACCAACAACAAAAAAACCTGCCCGGTGTGCGGCAGCCCCACACCCCGCATTCTGCCCACCTGTGTGGAGGGCAAGCCCATCTGCAAGCAGTGCGCACAGAAGATCGACCTGCCGGACGGCGTGCTGGACCGGATGAGCCTGGCCGACTTCAAGCAGTACCTGCAGTTTTACGATGCCAACCAGTCTCTGCGCAGTTTGTTCCAGGAAAACTACCGGTTTACCTTCGGGTTCATCAGCGGCAGCCTGCTGCTGGACACCAGCCACGGCCTGTTCCGCCTGCGAGATGACGATACCGCACTGGTGATGGACGCGCCCAACCTGCGTTCGTTCCGCATTCTGGAGGACAACACCCCGCTGTTTGAGGGCACCCGCACTGCCCTGCGCTGCCACAAGAGCGAAGTGCCCGCCAAGGCCAGCGCTCTGGCCCCGCAGATCAACCAGTACATCCTGCAGATGCAGGAATACGAGCGGTGGGAAGAGCTGTACCGCCTGCACGACCAGGCCGGCAGTGCACGCAGCGGCCGGGCCGCACCGCCGCCCACCCGCACCCAACCCAGCTTTGAGGTGCCGCTGCCCTTCCGGCAGTTTGTGGTGGAGTTGCAGTTCTCGCACCCGTACTGGGGCAGTATGCTGTGGCGGATGGACGGGCCGACCTTCCAGCAGACCCGCCCCAGCATTGACGACTACCTGTCCGACTACCAGCAGCGGGCAGACGACCTGTACACCCTGGCCAAGAACCTGATGCTGGTGCTGGCCCCCGATGCCCCGGAACAGCAGGACGGCAGCCCCCAGACTGCAGCAGCTGCTCCTACCGGTGACACGGTGCAGCAGCTGCGCCAGTACAAGGAGCTGCTGGACGCCGGTGTGCTGACCGCCGAAGAATTCGCCGCCAAAAAGCGGCAGCTGCTGGGCATCTGACGCCCCGCTGCCATCAAGATGCATTTCTGCCCTTTGCCGCCCCGGCAAAGGGCATTTTTGTGCGCAAAAAAGCACCCCGTGCTGCAGCCAAAAAGCTGTGCACGGGGTGCGGTTCAGGCCGGAGCCTTACTTATTCCAGATGGGCTTGATGATCTCATACAGGCGATACACACCGTATGCATAGGCAGCCTGTGCCGGAATGGACCAGCCCAGGACCTTTTTGCCGGTATCGGCCACCGGCTGCAGGCTGACCTGCTGCAGGCTGTTCCACACCGAGTTGCGGATATCGCTCAGCACCATATCCTTGAACCAGTCACCGAGCAGGTAGTTGAATGCATCCAGCGGAGAACCACCGGAAAGGTAGGTCATCTCTTCTTCCTGGATCTTGGTATAAACGCAGGGATAAACCATAATCTTCACCTCATTGTTCTATTTCAGAAACGCTGTCCGCAAACAGCATTTTCGGCTTGTGTCGGGGCGGTCAGCCCAGGCGGTCATACAGCCAGTGGCCGGAAGTGCCGCTGCCATCGCCGCCGCTGTAGGTCTGATCCACCAGTTCTTTTTTCAGGGCAGACTTTTTGTCGCTGTAGGTTTTTTGCACATCCTTTACAATGGATGTATCCATATTGTTTGCCTTGAGGATCGTGGTCATCTGATCGGTGATCTGCTTCACCTCGGCATCGCACTGCTTTTCCATGGCGCTGATGTCGCCCACCTTGCTCAGCACCACCGCAACCTTTTTCACGGTGCCGCGCTCTTCTTCCGGATAGGACATGTATTCCTGGTGGGCCTGCCGGATGATCTCCAGCAGCTGCCGCTCAAACTTGTCCTGCACGGTATACAGCTGCGCCACCAGGGCGTCGATCTGTGCCTGCGGGTCCTCCTGCGAAGCAGCCGCCGAAGAGGAGCCTGCTGCGGAGGAAGCGGGGTGGGAGGACGGCTCGGAACTGCCGGTCTCGCTGGATGCATGGGAGTGGGAGGCATTGCTCTCTGCAGCGGACGGCTCGGATGCCGCCGTGCTGCCGGAAGCGGTTTCTTCCATGGAAGCCACCGTGTTTTCCTGCGCAAGATCTTCCGGCGTTTCCGGCTGCGCGGCACTGCTGCCTGCCTCTTCTGAGGTAGACGGTGCCAGTTCCTCGATCTCGTCCTGCAGCGAAGAGTCTGCTCCCAGAGAAGCCGCCTCTTCCACAGCCTGCCGCACCTGCGACTGCGTTTCGTCGATCACACGCATCAGAAAGCCGGTGTTGCTGTTTACACCGGCACTCCAGAGAGCTGCCGCCGTTGCAGCGCACAGGCAGCCCCCCGCGAGGATTTTTTTCCAAGATCCATTCATAAAATCCGCTCCCTTTTTGGCGTAGTCGGTTTTATTTTACACCTGATTTATGAACGACCGCATCAACAGTTTTGAACAAAATACGAATATCCAGCCACACCGATGCATTCCGGACATAATACATCTCCATGGTCTGCCGCTCCCCGCTCTGATAGGTGGCATCGTTGCGGGCGTAGGCCTGCCAGTAACCGGTCAGGCCCGGCTTCAGGCTCTGGAACTCCCGGGTTTCTTCCTCTGTGTAGTTGTCAAATTCCCTCTCAATGATGGGGCGCGGCCCCACAAAGCTCATATCCCCTTTTAAAATATTGAGCAGCTGCGGCAGCTCATCCAGGCTGGACCGGCGCAGCGTGCGGCCGATGCGGGTCACCCGCGGGTCGTGTTCCAGCTTGAATTCCTGCTGGTACTCCCGGCGCTGCTCCGGTGTCAGAAGGTCGTCTGCATCCACCCGCATGGTGCGGAACTTGTACATCTGAAACGGCACACCGTTCCGGCCCACGCGCTCCTGCTTGTAAAAAACCGGGCGGCCGTCCTCGCACAGGATCAGCACCGCCACCACCAGGAACACCGGCGAGAGGACCACCAAAGCAACGGCGCTTGCCGCTGCATCAAACACACGCTTTGCCGCAAGATATGAAGGTTTGGTTCGGATCGCTGTCTGGGGCATAATTCCTTGTTTCCTTTATCCGTTTGATACGGCGCGCACCTGATACGGCAGCACACCGTTCTTGTTGTAAATGCCAACGGCCACGATCGTTTCGGCGGCAAAGGCCAGCACGATCAGCACCGTTAAAATGCGGCGGCGTTTTGCATTTTCTTCAGCCTGCAAAACCTCCGGCAGCAGCAAAAACTGCGGGGCCGCGTAGTAGTAGTTCACCCGCTTCATCAGCGGCAGCACCGCCGACAAAGCCAGCGCCAGCGTGCCCAGCAGGGTCATGTTGTACCACAGGATAAAATAGGGGCACCGCTTTTGGGCTGCAGACCAGTACCAGCTGCTGAACAGCAGCACGCACAGGTTGATGCCAAGCAGGATAACTTCCAGCCTGCCATCGTCCCATTTGGAGCCAAGGTATCGTGCATAGTACCCCAGCCCGATGCGGGGCATCAGCCAGGCCGCTGCCGTGCCCAGTACACCGGACCCCGCAAAGGTCAGTGCCACCAGCAGCACCGCGTACCGGGGCTTCAGCTCCACACGGCCCAGGAAATAACACGGCAGCAGCAGCACCGCCGAAGTGTGAAAGGCCATGGCCAGCGCCACGCAGAGCAGAAACGTCCAGAGACGCCGCTCCTTTGCAAACTGCAGTGCCACCAGCCCGATGGCAATGGCCACGTACTGGCGCACGATGTTCAGGCTCAGAAAATAATTGCTGGTGGCCACATACAGGTAGATGGCCAGCACCGGGTTTGTGCTCTGGGTAAAAATGGCGTAGAACACGCAGACGCCCACAATCACCGAGGTTGCAGCAACCACCACCCGGAACTGCCCGCCCAGCAGCACATCCAGCTCCATCAGGGCGCGGTAGCCCGGCTCGCTTTTGCTCAGCACCCGGAGATAATACTGCAGCACGCCTTCCGGCTCTTTTGGCAGGCCCAGCGTCTGATTCAAAAGCCCCAGCAGCGGGCGGAACAGTTCTTCACACAGCTGCTCCCCGCCGCCGGCCCGCAGCCACTGCAGCGCCCGGAACTCCGGCAGATAGGTATAGTAAAAATCGGTGCCCGTCCCCCAGCGCATGGCACTGAGCAGGATCAGCGGCAAGCCGCAGAGCAGGATCTTCTGCCAGCGCCGCCGGGCGGAGACCCCGCCGGGCAGCAGGGCATCCTGCCTTTGCATCCACACCGCCAGCATACAGGACGCCAGGGTGCCCACCATGTAAAAAGCCATGCATTCTCCTCTTTTGTGCGGGGGTCAGCGCAGTTCGGCGCGTTCCCCGCAGAACTTCCGCCGCAGAAAGGCTGTGCCTTTTCTGAGCCAGTGCTGGTTTTCCAGAAAGACCATGGGCAGCTCAGTGTAGGGCACATGGTTCGTTTCCACCCAGACATCCAGCAGCCGCTCTCCCAGAAAACCGTATACCCGCCGGTTGTAGGCATCGTAATCCCGGATGTCCATGCGCTGCTCGGCTTCGGCCAGCACCGCAAACAGCCAGGTGCAGTAGGCATCCAGCAGGTCCCGGCGCATTACCAGCATGTTGAAGCGGTGCCCGTCCGTGCGGCCCATGACCGCCGCAAAGGCCGGCAGATAAGCCGGGTACTGCTCAGCCAGGATCTGCCGCACCGTGTCCAGGTCCTCTTTGTGGTGCGCATGGGCATACTGGGAATAGGTGGTCTCGATCCAGTAATTCCGTTTGCGCGGCAGGATCACCGGTGCCTGTTCCAGTGCCGCTTCGATCTCGGCTCCGGTGGCAATGCGGCCGGTTTTGCTGCGTGCCGGGTGCCGCCCTGCAAAGTAGCGCCGGTAATGCACCAACCCGATGTAATCCGCATCCAGGTTTTTCCAGGCCCAGTACAGCGCCGTCAGCTCACAGTAGGAACTATTTTTGGCGGCGATGTTTTCGCCGGTGTCATCCCGCAGCGCCTGTTCCAGCCCCGGGATATGCGCCCCGCCCACCTGAATGGGGCAATAGATCTCCTCCCCCGGCAGCGCGTAGGGCTTGTGCATCGCCACCAGGAGCTTTACATTCTGCTTCATCGGTCAGGGGATCAGGCATTCCACAGCTCGACCGTGGTTTTGCCCACAATGTAACCGCCGTACAGGAAGGTGGCCTTTTTGGCCAAGGAAAGGTCCATAAAATCCTTTCCGAACTCCTCCACCGGCTGCAGGCTCTGCTGCTGCAGGCAGTTCCACACCATGCCGCGCAGACTTTTCAGAAACTGCGCCTGGCATTTATTCGCAAATGATTTGTAAAGCGTATCGAATACCTTCTGGCCGACCGTATAGATGCTGCCGCCTTCCAGGTAGGTCATTTCCTCCGCTTCCAGTACGACATATTCCGCAGGATAATTCATCCGCTTCCGCCTTTCTTGTCTGCTGCACTTTCGTGCAAAAAACAGCGTTGTTCGCCATAATATCTCATTAGATTATATTCCCGGATGCACTTTCTTGTCAAGCATTTGTATTTTTGTAAATCATTTTCTCTTCTGCAGCTTTTTCCCACCCCGCACCTGGGGGCTTTTCCGGCACAAAAAGGGGCGGGCGCATTGCTGCGCCCGCCCCATGAGGAGGTAGGGAATTGCTTAGTTTTCGGCCAGATTGCCGGTGTAGAGCTGGTAATACTTGCCCTTCTTGGCGATCAGCTCATCGTGGCTGCCGCGCTCAATGATGCGGCCCTGCTCCAGCACCGCAATGCAGTCGGCATTGCGGACGGTGGACAGGCGGTGCGCAATGACAAAGCTGGTGCGGCCGTACATCAGGCCGTCCATGCCGCGCTGCACCAGTGCCTCGGTGCGGGTATCAATGGAAGAAGTCGCTTCGTCCAGGATCAGCACCGGCGGGTCTGCAACGGCTGCACGGGCAATGGCCAGCAGCTGGCGCTGGCCCTGGGACAGGTTGGCGCCATCGCCGGTGAGCAGGGTGTTGTAGCCCTCCGGCAGGCGCCGGATAAAGCCATCGGCGTTGGCCAGCTTGGCCGCAGCAATGCACTCTTCATCGCTGGCATCCAGGCGGCCATAGCGGATGTTCTCCATGACCGTGCCGGTGAACAGGTGGGTGTCCTGCAGCACAATGCCCAGGGAGCGGCGCAGGTCTGCCTTTTTGATCTTGTGGATGTTGATGCCATCGTACCGGATCTTGCCTTCCTGAATGTCGTAGAAGCGGTTGATCAGGTTGGTGATGGTGGTCTTGCCGGCACCGGTAGAGCCGACAAAGGCGATCTTCTGGCCCGGGCGGCCATACAGGTTGATGTCGTGCAGTACCGTCTTGCCCGGTACATAGCCAAAGTCCACATCCGTAAAGGTGATGTCGCCTTCCAGTTTGTGGTAGGTGGTGGTGCCATCGTGGTGGGGGTGCTTCCAGGCCCAGATACCGGTGCGCTCGGCGGTCTCCACCAGGTTGTCATTTTTGTCGTAGTTGGCGTTGACCAGGGTCACGTAGCCCTCATCGGTCTCGCTGGGTTCGTCCATCATCTTGAAAATGCGCTCGGCACCGGCCAGTGCCATGATGATGCTGTTAGCCTGCATGGATACCTGGCTGATGGGCATGTTGAAGCTCTTGTTCAGCGCCAGGAAGGCCACCACGGTGCCCAGGGTGGTGCCGCCGATGCCGCTGACCGCCATGGCCGCACCGGCCAGTGCGCAGACGGCATAACTGATGTTGCCCAGCTGGGCATTGATAGGCATCATGATGTTGGCAAAGCTGTTGGCCTTGTTGGCGCTGTCCTTCAGCTTGTTGTTCAGCTCCCGGAAGCCTTCCAGCGTCTTCTGCTCGTGGGTGAACACCTTGACCACCTTCTGGCCTTCCATCATCTCTTCAATGTAGCCGTTCACCTTGCCCAGGTCCCGCTGCTGCTGGATGAAATACTTGCCGGACTGCTGGGTGATCTTTTTGGAGCAGAACAGCATCAGGGCCACCATGAGCATGGTAACCACGGTAAGCTGCCAGCTGAGCATGCACATGCTTGCAAACACCGACACAATGGTAATGACGCTGGACACCAGCTGCGGAATGCTCTGGCTGAGCATCTGGCGCAGGGTATCCACATCGTTGGTGTACACAGACATGATGTCGCCGTGGGGATGGGTATCAAAATAGGAGATGGGCAGGCTCTCCATGTGGGTAAACAGCTGGATGCGCAGGTTGCGCAGGGTGCCCTGGGTCACATTGACCATGGTACGGGCATTGAGCCAGGCAGCCAGAATGCCAATGACATAGATGATGCCCACCCGCACCAGCGCTGCTGCCAGCGGGGCAAAATCGGGGTTCTGCTGCTGGGTCATGGGCACGATGTAATCGTCCATCAGGGTCTGCAGGAACAGGCTTGCCTGAACATTTGCCAGTGCGCTGATGACGATGCAGACCAGAACAAGGATGCAGTGGGGCAGATAGTGCTGGAACACTTCACCCATGATGCGCTTGAGCAACAAGCCCGGGTTCTCCACTTTGGGCTTGGGGCCGCCCATGCCGCGCGGGCCGGGGCCGCGAACTTCTTTTGCCTGTGCCATTACTGCTCACCTCCCTGCTTGTCGAAGTCGCCGCCGCCCTGGGTCTGGCTGTTGTAAACTTCCTGATAAATGGCATTGGTTTTCAGCAGTTCCTCGTGGGTACCCAGGCCGTTGATCTGGCCGTTGTCCAGCACCAGGATGCGGTCTGCATCCTGCACGGAGGAAATGCGCTGTGCAATGATGATCTTGGTGGTACCGGGGATCTCTTCCCGGAAGGCCTTGCGGATCTTGGCATCGGTGGCAGTATCCACGGCGCTGGTGGAATCGTCCAAGATCAGCACCTTGGGCTTGCGCAGCAGGGCGCGGGCAATGGTCAGGCGCTGCTTCTGGCCGCCGGACACATTGGAGCCGCCCTGCTCGATCCAGGTATTGTACTTGTCCGGGAAGCGCTCGATGAACTCATCGGCGCAGGCCAGCTTGGCCACCCGGATGCGCTCTTCCTCGCTGGCGTTCTCATCGCCCCAGCGCAGGTTGTCCAGAATGGTGCCGCTGAACAGCACGTTCTTCTGCAGAACCATGGAAACCTCATGGCGCAGCACGTCCAGGTTGTAGTCCCGCACATCCACGCCGCCCACCTTCACGGTGCCGGTCTCGGCATCGTACAGGCGGGGGATCAGCTGCACCAGGCTGGACTTTGCACTGCCGGTGCCGCCGATGATGCCCAGGGTCTCGCCGGGCCGGATGCTGAAGGTAACATCGTTCAGCACCGGCTGGCCGCTGCCATGCTTATACTTAAAGGTAACGTGATCAAACTCGATGCTGCCGTCCTTCACCTGCTGCACCGGAGCCTTGGCCGGGGGCAGGTCGGTGGTCTCGTCCAGCACTTCCACGATACGCTTGGCGGAAGCAGCGGACATGGAGATCATCACAAAGGCCATGCTGAGCATCATCAGAGCCATAAGGATGTTCATGATGTAGCCGAACAGCGCATTCAGCTGGCCGGTGGTAATGGCACCGTGCAGCACATACTTGGCACCGAACCAGCTCAGGGCAATGTTGCAGCCGTAAACGGCGGTGAGCATGGCAGGGTTGTTGAAGCTCAGGCGGCTTTCGGCGTTGACGAACTGATCATACAGGCTCTGGCAGGCTTTGGTGTACTTTTCGTTTTCAAAGCCCTCGCGCACAAAGCTCTTGACCACGCGGATGGCCGACACGTTTTCCTGCACGGAAGCGTTCAGGTTGTCGTAGTTCTTGAACACGCGGTCGAAGATGCGGAAGGTGGGGATCATGATGCTGGCCAGCACCGCCACCAGGAAAGCAATGGCCACCACGAAGATCAGCGCCATGGGACCGCCGATGATCACAGACATGGTCAGTGCAAAGATCAGATGCACCGGGGCACGCACGCACATGCGCTCGATCATCTGGAAGGCATTCTGCACGTTGGTGACGTCCGTGGTCATACGGGTGACCAGGCCCGCCGTAGAGAATTTGTCGATGTTGGAAAAGGAATAATGCTGGATATTTTCGTACATGGCATCGCGCAGTTTGCCGGCAAAGCCGGTGGATGCCTCGGCGGCGTACTTGCCTGCCAGCGCACCCAGCACCAGTGCCACGGCAGCCACCAGGAAGGTGAGCAGGCCGTACTTGATGATGGCGTTCATATCGCCCTTTTCAATGCCCTGGTCAATGATGAAGGCCATGATGGTGGGCAGCAGCACATCCATCACAGCTTCCAGAGCCGCAAAGAGCGGTGTCAGAACTGCGGCGCGCTTGTACTCGCCCAGATGTGACACAAGCTTTTTGATCATCTGAGTTACCCCCTTTGAGTTTTATTTGTTTGGTACAGAACAATTCTATACAAAACAGATTCAATGTCAATAGCTTCTGTAAACTTTTGAAAAATGTTCATAATTACCAATTTAACAAGCTGATTTTGGACATAGCGTACAGTGCCGCATCTGACCGGGCCGCGTTCCGGCAGCTTTCTCTTCGGACACGAATCGGGCCATTCCATTGCCCGCCCTACTGCCTGCGGCAGCAGGGACCCACCCGCCGGACGGTCCTCAGAGAAACTCCCGGCCCGTAGCCTTGAAAAGCAGCATCTCACCGGTACGGCCCCTTTGGTGAAGAAGCGTTTGGAGCGGCCCGCAGGCCGCGACAAACGCGGAATAAAAAATAACTTTTCCGCTGATATTGTCAAAGCGAAGCGGAGACAATTTCAAATCGTTCACTTCAGCGCTTCCCGCAGCTTGTTCAGCAGACGCAGCAGCTCTGCATTTTCCTCCGGCGTAAGCAGCCCTGCCACATAGTCGTCTGTCTGTTGGAAGGACAGAAGGCTTTTTTCGTGGAAGCGCGCACCTTCCTCGGTGAGCACCAGTTTTTTCAGCCGGGCGTCCTGGGGCACGCTCTGGCGCTGGATGTAGCCCTTGCGTTCCATCAGCTGCAGGATGTTGGTCACCGTGGAGCGGGTGATGGAAAACTCCCGCTCAATGTCCCGCTGGAACACCGGTGTGTCCCGGTGCTCGTAAAGATAACCTATGATCCAGCCATGCATGGGCGTGGCCTGCTCCACCCCGTTGGCCCGGGTAAACTGGTTGATCTTTCGGAAGATCAGGTTGTCCACCCGGCGGATCTGGGCCGGAATGACCTGCGGAGCCTCCCATGGCGGGTCGCTGTGCTTACAGGTATCGGTTGCTTTTTCTTCACACATTGCGTTTTGTCCTTCAGAATGTTTTTGCATCGGACTGTTTTTTATAGAACTGTTCGATATGCGACCATTCTAATGCAGTCCTGGCGTTTTGTCAAGAGCGAAAGAGGGGCAGTCCCAATGGGACCGCCCCTCTCTCGCTCACTGATTTTCTTCCACCCATTCCCGCACGCGGTCGGGGCGGTTGGTCACAAGGCAGTCCGGCTCCAGCGGCAGCAGACTGCGCACTGCATTCTCGGTGTCCACCGTCCACAGGGCCACTTTTACGCCCAGTTCGTGCAGCTTGGCAACGAACTTGGGGTTGGAGTAGGCCGTGTGGTACTCGCAACTCACGTACTCCGGCTGGAAGTCCAGGCTTTTCACGTAGCTTACCGGGTCGTGCTGGGCGGCCAGATGCTGGGCCACGGCCTGTAGGCTCTCGCCGGGGAAGTTCGCCCGCAGCATACTCACCTTGTCCGACACCCAGCGGGTCATCCAGCCGTTTTCCTCGTCCGGGTCCCCTGCCGCGGGCAGCTCTGCCGCTTCTTCGGCCTGCACCGCTTCTTCCTCATCCAGGCCGTTGGTCAGGCCCAGGTCCTTCCAGATGACCGGCGGCGGCAGCACCATGCTCTCAAAGGCACCGTACAGCAGCACACCCACCCGCAGCTCCGGCATGAGCTGCTTTGCCTGCCGCAGCAGATCGTGGTTGAAGCTGATCAGCACCAGCCGGTCGGCAATGTCGGCGGCCCGGATGGCGTCCACCACCCGGGGCACAAACTGCGGGTCGTTGTCCATGGTGGATTTCATTTCCAGCTGCACCTGGGTGCCTTCCATGCTCTTGCACAGCTCCAGCGCCTCGGCCAGGGTGGCGATCTTCTCCCCTTCATAGATGGCATCCTTCCAGCTGCCAAAGTCCAGGTCCCGCAGCTCGCCCTCAGTCATATCGTAAATGCGACCGGAAATATCGGTGTGCAGGTCAATGATGTAATCGTGGTGGATGACAAGGCCGCCGTCCAGCGTCTGCTGCACGTCCATTTCCACGCCGTCCGCGCCGATCTCCATGGCTTTGCGGAAAGCGGACAGGGTATTTTCCGGTGCAAGATACGATGCCCCGCGGTGCGCAATGATTTCAGGTTTCATTCTTTTTCTATGTTCCTCTCTGCCGCCCGGCACAAACCCGGCAGCGCTGCAGAGGTGCCCAACTACCGGGGCACCGTAACGGTCCCGTATAGGATACCGCACCACCGGGGGCTTTGTCCATATCCGGATTTTACAAAAAAGGAGTGAATCTTCCGGGAAAGTACGACTTTTATCGTCAAAACGCCGAATTTTTCCATGTTTTTTTGCGCACTTTTCACGAGAAATTCGCAAAACTCCGGGCAAATCTCTCCCATCTGTTCCTTTCAAACCAGCGGCGGAAATGGTACAATATCTACGTAAGACAGCGCCGCGCCCTGCGGCCGGAGAACAAGGAAAAATGGAGTGTTTGATTATGACTGAATTCAAGCCCATTAAAGAAGGTAAAGTCCGTGAGATCTACGACAATGGCGACAGCCTGATCATGGTTGCCACCGACCGCATTTCCGCGTTTGATGTCATTCTGAAAAACAAGGTGACCAAAAAGGGCACCGTTCTGACCCAGATGAGCAAGTTCTGGTTCGATTATACCCGCGATCTGCTGCCCAACCACATGCTGAGCGTGAACGTGAAGGATATGCCGGAGTTCTTCCAGCAGCCGCAGTTTGACGGCAACAGCATGATGTGCCGCAAGCTGACCATGCTGCCCATTGAGTGCATTGTGCGCGGCTACATTACCGGCAGCGGCTGGGCCAGCTACCAGAAAACCGGCAAGGTGTGCGGCATCCAGCTGCCCGAGGGCCTGCAGGAATCCGCCAAGCTCCCCGAGCCGATCTACACTCCTTCCACCAAGGCTGAAATCGGCGACCACGATGAGAACATCTCCTTCGAGCGCAGCATTGAGGTGCTGGAAAAGCAGTTCCCCGGCCACGGCGAAGAGTATGCCGCCAAGCTGCGGGACTACACCATTGCCCTGTACAAAAAGTGCGCTGAATATGCGCTTTCCCGCGGCATCATCATTGCAGACACCAAGTTTGAGTTCGGCCTGGACGAAAACGGCAACGTGGTGCTGGGCGATGAGATGCTGACCCCGGATTCTTCCCGCTTCTGGCCGCTGGAAGGCTACGAGCCGGGCCACAGCCAGCCTTCCTTCGACAAGCAGTTTGTGCGTGACTGGCTGAAGGCCAACCCCGACAGCAACTACGACCTGCCCCAGGACGTGATCGACAAGACCATTGCCAAATACCTGGAAGCCTACGAGCTGCTCACCGGCAAACAGCTGTAATTTCAACATGCAAAGCGCCCGCTGTGGAAAACTCCACAGCGGGCGCTTTTTCGTTTTTCAATCATGCTGCGGCGGCAGCGGAACTTTCTTCTGCCGAAGAGCTTTCTTCTACGGAAGAAGCATCCTCTTCCGGCTCGTTTTCCTCATCCAGCAGGCTGGTCACGCTGGTTTCCCAGGCCATCTGCTCGGCGGTCCAGTCCAGCTGGGCAGTGCCGTCCAGTTCCAGCCGGTAGTCCTGGGTCTGCGGCAGGCTGCCGGAATCCAGGCTGCTGCGCACTTCGTTGTCCGGAAGGGCTGCATTGCATACAAAGCTCACCGTATCCGGCTGCACGCCCTGCTTCCGGATGCTGTCGGTCAGCCGGCGGCAGGCAGTGGCAAAGTCCTCGGTGCTGGCGCAGGGGCCAAACAGTTCCACATAAAGGGTCAGGCGGCCATTTCCCGGCTGCAGCGCATCCAGCGTTTCCGCCGTGTTGGTGTAGAGATGCACTTCCGCATAAACATCCCGCAGGCTGATGTCCGGGGCCTCCTTCCGGAAGGCTTCATACACCGCATTGGAATATTCCTGCCCCAGCTTTGCAGCGGTCTGGGTGCGGGCCGGACCGAACTCGTCCAGCACCACCGGCACAAAACTCAGGCCAAAGCAGCCCGCCATCAGCACCAGGCACACAAACACCGACATAAAATCGTACTTCCAGCGGCCGGGGCGGGCGGCAAAGAACAGCACCTCGCAGCCCAGCAGCACCAATCCGGCGGCCGGAGCGATCTTGAGCGTCAGCTGCCAGTCAAAGCCCGGCACAAAGAAGTAACACAGGAAGAAGATGCCTGCTGCGATCAGGCTGGCTCCCAGCGTCAGGCTGCCCACCCGGCGGCCGGGGGCATCGTCCTGCGGGGCGGCGGCTGCGGTTTCCGGCTTATTCTGCTCGTCCATCGTCATCCTCCGGTTTCTCCGGCTGTTCCGGCTGTTCCGGCTGCTCCGGGGTCACCGGCTCTCCCAGCAGGGCGCTCAGCTCCGGCATGGCAAAATCCGTCTTTTCTTCCGGGGCAGCACCCGCTGCCGTGTACTCGTGGAAATCCTCATCCTCCGGCTTGGACTGCGGCTTCCGCTTTTTGTCCTTGGGGCCGCGCACCAGCCACAGGCCGCAGATGATCAGCGCCACGCAGACCACGATCTGCGGCAGCTCATCCAGCATCAGGTAGATGGCACGGAAGAAGGGGTTGTTCTGACCCCAGCGCCACATCACATCGCCCAGCACCCGCATGATGATGTTCTGATAAGCCACCATGGCACCCAGCGCAATGAGTGCCCAGCCCAGCAGCTTGTGGCTGTCCTTCATAAATGCCTGCAGGCGTTTGTCCTGCCAGTCAAAGTGCACCAGGTAGTCATCCTCCGGGGCCGTTCCGGCCATAAGCTGGGAGCGGAGGTTGAAGGTATCAAAAAAGCTGTACATCCACACGATCAGGCAACCCACGATCAGGGCGTCCAGCCCGGTTCCCGCCCCCAGGAAGATGAACAGGCAGAACGCCGTGATCAGCGACAGGCCCCGCTTCATATAGCCCTGATACATCTGGCCTGCGCCCGGGACAAAGGCAAAGAGCAGGGTCAGGATTCCATTTTTCTTCATAGTTGATTCCCTCATTTCGTTTGGTTGGAAACGGCAGCGTCATGCTTTGCCGCAGATTCGTGTTTGCCGAACAACAGGCTGTCCAGTGCACCGGACAGTTTTTCTGCAAAAGCCGGGGATGTTCTGCTGTCCTCCACCGGCTGGCCCAGCTGTTCGGGCTGGCTGGGCGTGCGTGCATCGTCCTCTACCGGGCGGCCCAGCAGCTCCGGTTCCCGGGTGTCCAGTGTCTGGCTCTGGCTGGCATCCGGCATCCAGGCCTTCAGCTGCCGGGTGCCGTCCAGGATCTGTTCCAGGGTGCCGGTGCGCCACATGGTCAGCGCCAGCACGGCGGCCACACCCGCCACAGCGGCCCGGCCCCAGGTGTTCTGCATCAGGCGCACAAAAATGTTGGTCATCACCGCGCCGTGGGCAGAGCGGGGCGGCGTTTCCAGCACATCCGCCGTGAGCAGGGCGGTGTAGCGGTCCATGCATTTGTCGCAGTAGGACAAGTGCTCGGCCGCTTCCAGCCTGCCCAGTTCGTCCAGCTGCCCGCCCAGCAGGGCCTGCAGCCCTTCCTCGGTAAAACAGCCATCTTCTTTAAACAGTTCCATGTACCGTGCTCCTCCCTTCCTGCAGTGCCCGGATCTGCTGTGCCAGCATCTTTTTGCCGCGGTAGACCTGTGCTTCCAGTGTTTTCTGCGGCCTGCCGCACAGCACGGCGGCCTGGGCCATGGTGTGCTGTTCCAGCAGCACCAGGCGGCAGGGCGTTTTGTACGGCTCCCGCAGGTCCAGGATCATCCGGGTCAGTTCTTCCTCCCCCAGGGTGTCCAGCACCTGCTGTTCCGGCTCCCACTCCGGGGGCGCGCCTTCCAGGGCAAGAACCTCGTCTCCGGGGGTGTTCACCTTGCGCACCCAGGCACTGCGCAGATAATCCTTGGCTTTATTGGCCGCAATGCGGGCCAGCCATTGCTTTTCAAAGCCGGGCGGGCAGCGGTCAATGGCCCGCCACGCCGCCAGAAAGGTCTCCTGGGTCAGGTCCTGCGCCTCCCCCACATCCGGCACCAGCTGATGGCAGACCGTATATACAAGCGCCTGGTACTTCTGCACCATTGCGCTGAATTCCATGGTTGTCAACGACCTGCACACCCTCCTTTCCGGTTCTGCGGAGGGCGGCTTCTGCACTGCCCTTCTGTGTTTCTATACGAACGAGCCGCAGGGTTTCCTGCAGAATTTTCCAAAAAAACTTTGCCTTTCGGCCCGGACATGCTACAATATTGTATTATAGCATAAAAGGAGGTCTCCTGCCATGCCATCTCCCACACGTCCGGCCCTGCTGCAGGCGCTTTCTGCCGCAGACGGAGCCTATGTTTCCGGCCAGCAGCTGGCCCGGCAGCTGGGGGTAAGCCGCGCCGCCGTGCACAAGGCGGCCGCCGCGCTCACGGCCCAGGGCTATGCGCTGGAGGCCGTACCCCGCCGGGGCTACCGCCTGCTGGGCGGCGACCCCTTCTGCGCCGAAGCCGTTGGCCCCTACCCTGCCCCGGTGCAGGTGTACGGCACGCTGGAAAGCTCCAACCGCACGGCCAAGCTTCTGGCCGTGGATGGTGCGCCCCACGGCACTTTGGTGCTCACGGCCCATCAGAGCGCCGGGCGCGGGCGGCTGGGCCGCAGCTTTGAAAGCCCCGCCGGAAAGGGTGTGTATCTCTCGGTGCTGCTGCGCCCGGCGCTTCCGGCGGCCAGTGCCCAGGCGGCCACCATCGGGGCGGCCGTGGCAGTGTGCCGGGCCGTACAGGCCCTGTGCGGGCTGGAGCTGGGCATCAAGTGGGTGAACGATCTGTACTATCAGGGCAAAAAGGTGTGCGGCATTCTGACCGAAGCCGGTACCGGTCTGGAGACCGGCCAGCTGGAATGGCTGGTGGTGGGCATCGGCCTGAACCTGACCACCACCGCCGCCGACTGGCCCCCGGAACTGGCCGCCAAAGCAGGCAGTCTGTACCCCGGCGGGCCTGCCCCGGTGAGCCGGGCTGCACTGGCCGGGGCCATTGCACGGGAGCTGCTGGCGCTCTGCCCGGCGTTCGACTGCCTGAACGAGTACCGCGCCCGCTGCTTTGTGCCCGGCCACTGGGTGACCGTGTGCACCGCCGCTGAGACCTACGCCGCCCGGGCGCTGGCCATTGACGATGCGGGCCGGCTGGTGGTGCAGCGGGAAAATGGCCGCCGCGAAGCTCTGCGCTGCGGCGAAGTGACCACCCGGCCAACCAAAACCGATTGAAGCGCAAACAAAAAGACTGCCGCAGCTGCGGCAGTCTTTTTGTTTGCGGTCAGAAGGAATCCAGTTCTTCGGCTTCCAGCACCTTCAGGCCCTCGCGCTCGAACACCCTGCGCAGGATGGCGGGCAGGCCCGGTTTGGGCACCTTGTTTTCAATGCACAGGGTGATGACCCCGTTCAGGCTCGAAGCCTCCACGCACAGGGAGCCGCCTTCCGGCGGCACCCAGACGCCGAAGTCTGTGGTGTACTGTTCCAGCTCCGGGGTGGCCGGCATGAGGGGGTTGCCCAGGTAGCTCAGCCAGAAATCCGCCGGAATGCCGCTGATGTACTCGCCCATCTGGAACACCCTCTGCTTGATGCGCAGAGGGGCCTTTTGCTGGTGCACCTTGTACACCCAGCCCATCTGGTCCACCATTTTGCGGCGCTTGCGCTCCGGGGTCAGGCTTTCGCGCACGGCGGCATCCATCGGCCCCACAAATTCTTCCAGGCGGATGCCCTCATGCAGCGCCACACCGTCCTGGAAGGAGCACACACAGTTGTAGGAAGCATCCGGCACGCCCATGGCATCCCGCGTGTCGCCGGAATAGGAATACTGGATGGCATCCTTGCCCAGGTATTCGCCCAGGGCGATGCACAGCAGGCCCATCAGGGCGGTAAAGGGCTTGGCCCCGTTTTCCACCCCCTTGCGCACCAGGCTCTGTTTGGTCAGGCGCACGCGGGCACGGTGCATGGTGCTCTCGCAGGTCTGCACCACCTCGCGCTGCAGCGTGGTCTCGTCCATGAGCTGCAGGGGGTACTGCTCCACCAGGGCGGCAATGTCGTAAGCCGGGCTGCTGGGCAGCGGCGGGTTGGCAAACGCCGTGCCGTAGCGCAGGTTGCAGTACAGCTCCAGGATGCGGGTCAGGAAAGGCGACACGCCGTGCCCATCCATGAGGAAATGGAACCAGTCAAAATATACGGTGTTTTCTTCGCAGCTCACCGCAAAAAAGTAGCCGTTTGTCTGTTCCGGCATCTGCGGCTGGGTGCTGCCCCGGTACACCAGGCAGGGTTCGGGGTTCGGCTCCAGAAAGGCGTCCCGCTTTTCCCACACCATGCGCACCTTAAAATACGGTGCAGCCTGCAGGGCGGCGTCCAGCGCACGCTGCAGCAGCACCGGGTCCACCGGGTCCTTCAGGGTGAACTGGTAGCGGGGGCAGACCTTTTCCCGGCGGAAATAGTACATGATCCCCTGGAAGATGTACTCTGCCGAGCGCTGTGTTGCTTCCATGCTGTTACCCCGCGTTTGCCGCCAGATAATCGGCCAGGTCGCCGATGGTGACAAAGTTGCGCAGCTCTTTTTCCGGGATGCGCAGGCCGAAGGTCTCTTCCAGGTCGGCCACAATGGTCAGGATCTCCATGGACGACAGGTCCAGGTCGTCCATCAGCACGCTGCTCTCGTTCACGTCCTCCGGGGCGATCTCGGCCACATCTTCCAGAATGGCAAGGATCTGCGAAATGATTTCTGCACGTTCCATCAAAATATTCTTCCTTTCCGTGACGGATTTTTCTGCACCCGCCCTCCTGCACGCAGCAGGCGTTCGGCACACGGGCGGGCACTGCCTGCCTACAGTATATCACAATCCCTATCGGTTTGCCCAGTTTTTTGCCCCGCATTCCCTTCCGGATGCAGGATTTTTCTTCCGACTGCCGGGCAGGCTCCGCCGCGCTGTGCTCAGCGCAACAGCTTACCCATCGCGTTGCGGGGCAGCGGCTCAGTGCTGAACTCCACCGCGTTCATACGCTTGTACAGCGGCAGGGTGCGGTTGATCTCGGTGATGAAGTCCCGCACGGCCGGCTGGTCGGCTTCTTCACAGCAGACCACCGCGCAGATCTTCTTGCCTTTTTCCTTCACGATGCACTCCTTGATGGCGGGGCACTTTTCCAGCAGGCCTTCCAGCTCTTCCGGGCTGACATTCTCGCCGCTGTCCAGAATGATAAGGTTCTTCTTGCGGCCGGTCATAAAGACATAGCCCTGTGCGTCCTGCCGAGCCAGGTCGCCGGAGTGGAACCAGCCCTCTGCATCAATGACCTGTGCCGTAGCTTCCGGGTCTTTGTAGTAGCCCAGCATCACATCTCCGCCGCGCAGGCAGATCTCACCATCTTCCAGCAGTTTGAACTCGCAGTGACCGTCCGGCTTACCCAGTGCACCGATGTGTTCCGGGTCGGTAGCAAAGTTGATGAGGCCGCCGCCGGTGGTCTCAGTGGTGCCGTACAGCTGAGACACGATGATGCCGTGTGCACTCAGATCCATCAGAACCTGCGGATCGAACATCGCCGACATACAGTTCAGTGCCCACAGGTCGCCCAGCTTGGCCTGCTTGCCGGTCATCAGGTCGTGGTGGATGGAATCCACCAGCACCGGCACCGCCGCCATATCCTGGCTGGGCATCCGCTTCAGATCTTTGTAGAAGGAGCGCAGACTGCCCAGATTCTGTGCCCAGCCCGTCCAGGCCCAGGTGAACAGACAGCCAAATGCACCCAGATGGAACATGGGCAGCACGGTCAGGTGGTTGACCAGCAGGTCGGGATCGTTCTTGACTTCCCGGAAGTGTTCGCCCACGCTGACATGGTGGGGCATGACAGCGAAGAAGTTGCGCTCACACAGCATGACACCCTTGCTGCGGCCCGTGGTGCCGGAGGTGAACATCAGCACCATCAGCGCCTCCGGGTCAATGTTGTTGGTGAATTCCTCCACCGGTGCGCAGGCTTCAAAACCATTCATCGGGCGCAGAAGCGCACCGTATGCGGCCTGCATCTGCTCGTTGCAGCCGTAGTCCTCGCCATCGGTAAGGATGGCAGAAGGCTCCACCAGTTCCAGCTCATACTGCAGCTCGTCCCAGCTCTTGCGCTGGTTCAGCGGCACAATGACGCCGCCGGACAGCATGACACCGTAGCAGTTCACCGCATAGCGGTAGCTGTTATTGCTCCAGATGCACACCCGCTTGCCCTTGATGTCCGGGATGGTGCTCATAAAATAGTTTACTGCGCGGCGGATGTCCTGGGCGTACTCGCCAAAGTGCTTTTCCACCACCACATCCTGGTCGGCATCGTAGTAGCGAAAGGCCACGCGGTCGGCATTGTCCTGTTCCATCCGCTGGGTCACCAGCTCATAAAGATTCTTGACTGCCATACAATCTTCCCTCTTTCTTTGCTTGCTTTACTTGCGCAGCAGCTTGCCCGCCGCATTGCGGGGCAGCGGCTCGGCGCTGAACTCGATCGTCATGCGCTTATACAGCGGCAGGGTGCGGTTGACACCCGTCACGAACGCACGCACAGCCTCCTGCTTGTCTGCATCGCAGTACACCAGCGCACGGATCTTCTTTTCCTGTTCGCCCACCACGCATTCCTTGATGTCCGTGCAGGGCACCAGCAGCTTTTCCAGCTCTTCGGGGCTGACATTCTCGCCGCTGTCCAGAATGATCACATTCTTCTTGCGGCCGGTCAGGTACATGTAGCCGTCCTCTTCCACCCGGGCAATGTCGCCGGTGTGGAACCAGCCCTCGGCGTCCAGCACCTCTGCCGTGGCTTCGGGGTCCTTGTAGTAGCCCAGCATCACGGGGTCGCCGCGCATACACAGCTCACCGTCCGCCAGCTTGTACTGGCAGCTTTCGTCCACATGGCCCACACTGGTCAGGTAGCGCTCCTCCTGGGAAGAGTTCCAGGCACCGTCTCCGGTGGTCTCGGTCAGGCCGTACATCTGGGCAATGAAAAAGCCCTTGTCCATCAGGTCCTTGAGCATTTTGGGGTCGAACATGGCCGCACCGCAGGTGAGCACCCGCAGGCCGTTCAGCCGCTCGCGGCGGCCCTTCATCACATCGTTGTAAATGCTCTTGAGCAGCACCGGCACCACCGCCATCACATCGCTGCGCATGGCCCCAAGGTCCCGGTAGAAATATTTCAGGTTGTTGCACAGGTTGATGGCATGGCCCGTGATGCTCCAGGACACCAGGCTGGTCATGGCCGAGATGTGGAACATGGGCAGGCCGGACAGGGACGCAAAGTTGTCGGTGTCCCAGCCGGTCTGGTGCTTCACATCGTCAAAGGGGTTCAGGAAGGCCGGCATGGCGGCAAACAGGTTCTTCTGCGAGAGCATGACGCCCTTGCTGCGGCCGGTGGTGCCGGAGGTGAACATGATGAAAGCCAGCTTGGCAAGGTCGGCCTGCTCTGCCACATCGGCAGCCGGTGCAAAGGCTGCAAAGGCATCCATCGGCACCAGCTTTTCGCCGTAGGCCTCGGCCAGGGCCGGTTCCCGTTCCAGGTATTCGCCATCGTGCAGCACGCACACCGGCTCCACCAGGTCCAGCTCGTAGCGGATCTCGTCCCAGTCCTTGCCGGTGTTCAGCGGCACCGCCACGCCGCCGGCCAGCACGGTGCCGTACATGTCGATCACGTACTGGTAGCTGTTGCGGGCCAGAATGGCCACCCGCTGCCCCTGCACATCCGGCACCCGGCTGCGCAGGAACGACACGAACCGGCGCAGGTCCTGTGCATACTGGCGGTAGAGCACTTCCGCCACGCCCTGCGCGTTTTCATCATAATAGCGGATCGCCACGCGGTCTGCATAGATCGTTTCCATGTTGCAAAGAGATTGATACAGCGATGAAACCATTTCCGTCCTCCAATATTGTTCCTGCCCGCTGGGCTGTTTTTCATTCTGTGCTCAGTATACAATATCGCATCCGGCAATGCAAGGTTTTTGCAACATTTAATTTCCAACTTTGACAATTAAATGTTGCGCTTCTTGCTCTTTCCAGCGGCAATTTCTCCCTTTCGTTGCAAAACGCCGGGCTGCCTGCTACAATTTTTAGAGCAAAAACACAACACGCACCCCGCCGGGGCGGCAATTCAAATTGACACTGCCCCCAAAAAGCATTATACTAGTTTTATCTTCACAAAAATTGGAACAATTGATACTGCGCCAGGCTTTCCGCGCCAGGCAAAGCGGCGCAAGGAAGGAACCTTTTTCATGCAAGGCACCAAACCCCGCACCGTAAATTCCATTGGCATGTTCGACCTGCTCAAGGGCACCAGCATGATCACCATTGTTCTGGCCCACACGGCCGAACTTTACCCGCTGCAGCTCAGCGGCGGGCTTTCGCTTACCGCATTTTTCCCGTTCATCTACCGCGAAGCGCTGATGGCGGCCTTTTACATTGCCAGCGGCTACGGCTTCCGCAAGCGCTCTGTTTCCAAATGCGTCAAGCAGCAGTGCAAAAGCCTGCTCAAACCGTATCTGTACACCGCCCTGTTCACCAGTGTGCTGCACCTGATTCTGCACTACAGCTGCTTCCACTACCTGCCCGGCAGCCTGTTTGAGACCTACAAGGTGGCAGGCGGCTTTGTGCTGGGCCTGCCCCACACCGCCAGCTACTTCGGGCAGGAGTTTTTCTCCACCGGCCCCATGTGGTACCTGCTGGCCCTGCTGGTGGGCTGGGTGCTGCTGGATGCCATCCTGAATATCTTCCCGGAGAAGTACACACACTGGGCAGTGCTTGGCGTGACGCTGCTGGGCTGGGCCACCACCCTGGTGTGGGAGCTGCCCTTCTGCCTGGCGCAGGGTGCCGTGGTGGTGCCGTATCTGTACATTGGATATCTGGCCAAGCAGAACCGCTGGCTGGACAAGCCCCTTTCCCGCCGGGCCAAATGGATTCTGCTGGGCGGCACCGTGCTGACCGCCGTGGGGGCCATGCTCACCCGCAGCACCGACTGCATTTCCATGGGTGAATGGACCATGGGGCCGCTGAGCATCCTGCTGGACGGCATGACCGGCTTTTTGTTCATCAAGCTGTTCGTTAAGCTCAACCGCTTCACCGGGCCGGTGGTGCAGTTCCTGGAAGGGATCGGCCGCCAGTCGCTGAACATCTTCTGCATACATACGGTGGAGCTGATCGCCATTCCCTGGTATCTGTTTGCCGCCCATTATGCCGAGCGCCCGCTGGCCGGCATCGGGCTGCAGTTTTTGCTTTCGGTCGTGTCCATCTGGCTGGTGTGCCTGCTGCTGCAGCGCCGCCGGAACCGGATCATCAAAGCGGCCCCCGCGCGGCGCAAAGCTGCCGCCGGGCCGCGCCATTATGCGGCACGGCACTGAGCCGTTCTGAGGGCTGCAGCGGCGCAGCCAGACTACAAACGGAAGAGGAGAACCGGTTATGAACAACGATGCCCCCGAAACTTTTGCGGCGGTGCGCAGCCGTGCAGCTGAGCTGGAACAGCAGCTCAAACTCTCCGATGAAGGTGTTTCCCGGCTGGCACAGCGGTGCCTGGAGCTGGAACAGCAGGTGCTGGCCTACGAGGCCGCCCTTGCCAGCCACGGTGCCGAAAACGAGACCGGTGCCCTGCTGCTGCCGCAGCTGTTTTACGATTCCGGGTCCGGCTTTTCGGCCCGGGAATGCCTGACCGTGGCCAGCGATGCCTACGATGAGCTGACCCACGAGGTATCTGCCGTGTTCGAGCTGCCGGCCGATGTGCAGGCCCTGCGGCTGGACCCCGGCGAGTTTGCCTGCTGCATCACCGATTTTACCATTTCGGACGAGCGGCTGAGCTACCAGCCTGCCAACGGCACCGTGCTGCGGGAGGGCACCATGCTGTTTCTGGGCATTGACCCCAACCTGACCGTGCGCTGCGCCACCGGCTTTGCCCCCGGAATGCGCTTTGCCGTGACCTACCACTATTACCCGCTGGGGCGCTACCTGCACGAGCAGCCCGGCAAGACCCTGCTCAGCGCCCTGAACGTGCTGCGTCAGGAGGCCCAGGACGCCCAGGCTGCTGCTCAGGCCGCCGCCGTGCAGACGGCTGCCGCCCAGCAGGAAGCCGCCCGCCTGCAGGCCCAGCTGGCGGAACAGCAGGAAACTCTGGCCGAGACCTGCCAGGCCTACGATGCCTCGCTGGAAGCCATGAAGCACAGCACCAGCTGGAAGCTGACCGCCCCGCTGCGGGCGCTGTTGGGCTGCTTCCGCCGCCCGTAACCACGCGATGCAGAGGAGTGCGAACATGTACAGCAGTTACAGTACCCTGCAGCGCAGGCAGGTGGCCCAGCAGACCTACACCGATACCCAGAGCACCTATCTTCTGATCTATGCGCCCAAGCGCCACCACGCGCTGGCCCATGCACTGGAACACCAGCTGCACTGCAAGTTCCGGTTGGTGGACCACCTGGACGGGGAGCTGACCCCCGCCGTGGAAGGGGTGCTTTTGGTCAGCGAGGACGTGGAGTGCACCTCCACCGCGCTGACCTATTTTGCCGCCGCACTGCGCACCGGGGCCGATCTGGTGGTGTGCGATGCCGTGTTTGGCTTTGACGGCGAAACCGCCCTGTATCTGAGCACCCAGCACCTGCCCGGGATGCGCTGCGCCATGCTCTCCCGCGAATTGCTGGACCGCTGCCGGGCCGCCGCCCGGGGCAAAGACAGCGTGACCGAGCTGCTGCGGCTGGCAAACCAGCTGGCCCGCAATTGTTACCGGGTGCCGCAGGCGCTGCTGCACTTCCGCCGGGAACTGTGCGGCGAGGACGTGTTCTCCGCCTCCGGCAAACGCGCCGTGGTGCTGAGCCACGAGCTGACCATGACCGGTGCCCCCATCGTGCTGGTAAGCGCCATTCCGGTACTGCGCAGTCTGGGGTACGAAGTGGTGGTGCTTGGCCCTGCAGACGAAGGCTCGCTGCCGCTGTTTCTGGACGCCGGGGCCGCCGTGGTGACCCGCCGCGACTGCGTGACCACCTCCACCCTGTGGGAGCTGGCCACCAGCGCCGACTTTGTGCTGGCCAACACGGTGGTGGAAGCCCCTGCCGTGCAGACCCTGAACGGCGGCTTTGTGCCGGTGCTGTGGTGGCTGCACGATGCCTTTGCGGGCTACCCCTTTATCACCCACAAAATTCCCAAGCAGCTGGCCGACAACGTGCACATTGCCGCCGTTGGCTCCCACGCCACCGCCGCCATGCACGCCGTGCGGCCGGACTTCAAGGTGGAGCAGCTGATCTACGGCCTGCCGGACTACGCGCAGGAGGCCTTTCCGCCCTACGACCTGAGCTATGCAGGCGGGCGGCCCCTGTTTGTAACGGTGGGTTCCATGGAAGTGCGCAAGGGGCAGGACATTTTCTGCGAGGCCATCCGCCGCCTGCCGCCGGACATCCGGGCACAGGCTTCCTTCCTGTTTGTGGGTAAGGGAGCCGACAAGGACATCTTTGGGGCCGTGAACGCCCTGGTGGAAGAGGACCCCGAGCACGTGTTCTACCGCAAGCGGCTGGAGCGGCCGGAGATCAAATCGCTGATGGAGCAGTGCGCCTGCGTGGTGTGTGCTTCCCGCGATGACCCCATGCCCACCTTTGTGACCGAGGGCCTGATCTTTGGCAAGCCGTCCATTGTATCGGAGCACACCGGCACCGCCGGGCTGATCACCGAAGGGGTAAACGGCTTTGTCTACCGCCAGGATGACCCCGACCAGCTGGCCAGAGTGCTGACCCATGCCATCACCCACCCGGAGCAGCTGGACGCCATGAAGGACGACTGCCGCAAGCTCTACGAGCAATACTATTCCAACGAAGCCTACGTTTCCACCCTCACCCGCCTGATCAAAGAGCTGACCGGGGAAGCGTAATAGCATAAGCCTGTTTTGGCAGCGCCGGTTCCCGGCGCTGCTTTTTTGCGCGAACCCTCTCAGTGCGGGTTCGTCCCAAACAAAAAAGCCCCCTCAAGTGAGGGGGCCGGGGCAAACGGTTCAATCTTACTCGATCAGGCCATTGAGCAGGGACAGGCACTTGCGGCTGTGCAGCTTGCGGATGGCCTTGGCTTCGATCTGGCGCACACGCTCACGGGTCACGCCAAAGTCGCGGCCCACTTCTTCCAGGGTGCGGGGACGGCCATCGTCCAGGCCAAAGCGCAGGCGGATCACCTTTTCCTCGCGAGGGGTCAGGCTCTTCAGGGCCAGGTTGATCTGCTGGGCCACCATGGCGCGGTCTGCGGCCTTGCCGGGGGCTTCGGCGTTTTCGTCCGCCACGAAGTCGCCCAGAGAGGAATCCTCTTCCTCACCCACGGGGCTTTCCAGGCTGGCAGGCTCCTGGGCCATGCGCTGGATCTCGCGCACGCGCTCCACGCTCATATCCATGGCCTTTGCCAGTTCCTCGGGGGTCGGCTCGTGGCCGTTCTGATACACCAGCTGGTTGGTGGCCTGACGCATCCGGTTGATGGTCTCCACCATGTGCACCGGAATGCGGATGGTGCGGGCCTGGTCCGCAATGGCGCGGGTAATGGCCTGGCGGATCCACCAGGTGGCGTAGGTGGAGAAGCGGAAGCCGCGGTCGCAGTCAAACTTTTCGGCGGCTTTGATCAGGCCGATGTTGCCCTCCTGGATCAGGTCCAGGAATGCCAGGTTGTGGCCCACGTGCTTTTTGGCAATGGACACCACCAGGCGCAGGTTGGCTTCGCTCAGGCTGCGGCGGGCGTTCAGGCCATCGCGGCGGATCTTGAGCAACTCCTGGCGCTTTTCCTCGGTCAGGGGGCCGTTTTCCACGGCTTCCATGGCCTCTTCTTCGGCAGCCTTTTCTTCGGCGTCCTCGGTGGACTTCTCGTTGCCGTCCTCGTCCAGATCCTCGGTGTAGCTGCGGCTGTTCTCGTCCTCTTCAAACGAGAAGCGGGCGCTGTTCTTCTTGATGTACTCGGGTGCGCCATACTTCTGGCGGTCGGCCTGCAGGATGTGGGCGGCCTCGGCACCGGCATGGATGCGGCGGCTCAGCTCCACCTCCTGCTCTGCGCTCAGCAGCGGGATCTGACCGATCTGCTTGAGGTAGTTCTTCACGGGGTCGTCCAGCAGTTCGTCCATGGCGGCCTTGAGGTCGGCGGGGTTTTCCTCAGACTGTTCCTCGTCCTCTTCGCCGCCCATGCCCAGGTCATCGCTGTTGTTCTCGGCGTTTTCCACCTCGGCCATAATGCCTTCCACATCCAGGCTGGGTTCGGTTTCTTCTTCTACCACCTTGATCCCGCGTTCTTCCAGAAGCGTGTAGAGCGTGTCCACATCCATTCTGCACTGTGCCGCCAGCGCCTTTGCCTCCTGCGCCGACAGGGTGCCTTCGCCTTTTGTCAACAGTTCCTTTAAAGTCATGCCCATTTCGCTCTCTCCTTCTTGCTACGGGGAAAATCTTGTTTTTCGGGGGTTCTGCACATCAGATCACAAGGCCCCCGTTCACACCGAACACCTGCCCGGTGATGTAGCCGGCGCTTTCGCCCGCCAGAAAAACCAGCAGCTGTGCCACCTCATCGGCAGTGCCCAGGCGGCCCACAGGGGTCTCCTCGGCCAGCGCCGCCTTGTCCTCGGCGGTAAAGGCTGCCATCATATCGGTATCAATGACCCCCGGTGCCACACAGTTCACGGTGATGCCGCTGGGGCCTTCTTCTTTTGCCAGTGCCTTGGTCAGGCCGATCAAGCCGGCCTTTGCGGCGGAATAGTGCACTTCGCAGCTGCCGCCGGTCTGCCCCCACATGCTGCTCACAGTGAGGATGCGGCCTGCCTTGCGGCGGATCATGCCCGGCAGAGCCAGCTGGCACAGGTGGAACGCACCGGTCAGGTTGACGTCCAGCATATGCTGCCATTCTTCGGGGGTGATGTCGGTAAAGAGCTTCTGCTGGGCAATGCCCGCATTGCTCACCAGCACATCCACATGCCCCATTGCCTGCTCCACAGTGTGGAAGGCCAGCTCACAGCTGGCGCGGGACCCCACATCGCACTGCACGGCCGTTACGCCGGGCAGCTGTTTTTCCAGCGCGGCAGCGGCTTCGGCGTTGCTGTGGTACAGCACGGCCACCCGGTATCCGGCGGCGTAAAACGCCCGGGCCGCAGCGGCACCAATGCCGCGGTCTCCGCCGGAGATCAGCACGCACCGCCCGTTTGCCGGGGCGGCGGGCACTGCCGGGGCCGGTTCCGGCCGGGGCGGCGCTGCAGGCGGCTGTGGAGCCGTTTTTTCCAGCGTGACCACCCGGGTCGGCTCCTCCGGCACCGGGGCAGCAGGAGCCTGCGGGGCAGGCTGCGGCTGCGGCAGATCCGCCGGTTCTTCTTCCGGCACATTAAAGGTCAGTTCAAACTCGTCTTCGTACAAGAGTGTTGCCCTCCTGTCGTGTTCTCTGCGGTGCGCGCACGCCCCGCAGGAGGTGCTTTGCGGCCCCCATCCCCCGGCCTGGCAGCGTGGTGTTTTCCTTCTCCGGTCAAGTCCGGTGCTGTAGCGTGCCCTCCGGGGTCAGGATGGGTTTCGACAAAACTCCATTGAATAATATAGCACAATTTGCCGAAAAAAGAAAGTGGAAACTGCGCACTTTTTCACGCAGCTTCCACTTTTTTACGGTTTCTTCACACCTGGGCGGGCGGCACAGGCGGTTTCCAGCGGGGTTTTGCCGCCAGCTTTGCCCGCAGTTCTTTGAAAAACACCTGCAGCAGCTCCCCGGCTTCTTCGGCCCGCAGGCCTTTTTCCACCGCCGGGTGGTGGTTGAAGGGCAGGGCAAACAGGTCGGTCACGCTGCCGCAGCAGCCCGCCTTGGCGTCCGCCGCACCGTACACCACCCGCCGGATGCGGCTGTTCACAATGGCCCCGGCGCACATGGGGCAGGGTTCCAGCGTAACAAACAGCTCGCACTCCCACAGCCGCCAGCCGCCCAGCGCCTTGCAGGCCGCATCAATGGCCAGCAGCTCGGCGTGGTGCAGGGCATTTTTTTCCGTCTCGCGGGTGTTGTGGGCGGCGGAAATGATCTGCCCCTTGCGGGCCACCACCGCCCCCACCGGCACTTCCCCCAGGGCGGCGGCCTTGCGCGCTTCGTCCAGGGCCGCGCCCATCAGTTCAAAATCGGTCATGCGTTCTCCTTTTATCCTGCGGCAAATACCAGCAGATTATTCAATGTATGCAGCACCCAGCCCGGCCAGACGCGGCCGGTGCGCTGCCGCACAGCCCCCAGCAACAGACCCAGCACCAGCGCATAGGCTATGCCGGCGGCACCGCCGTGCTGTGCCGCAAACAGCAGCGCCTGCGCCCCTACCGCCGCCCACGGCCCCAGCGGCTGCAACAGGCTCTGCACCCCGCCCCGGAAGGCCAGTTCCTCGGCCAGCGGGGCCGCCATGCAGTGCAGGGCAAAGCTCTGCCCGGCTGCACTCAGGGGCAGGGCAGCGCAGGCCGCCGCCAGCACCCGGCCCGCCAGCCAGTAGGCCAGCGCACAGCCAAAGGCCGCCAGCAGGGCCAGCCTGCGCTCGGATGTTTTGTTCATGCCGGATGCCCTCCCCCTGCAGCTTATTCAGGGGTATCTTATCACAGCAGGGCAGGCCGCGCAAGTATTTTGCGTTCTGCCGCGCCAATTTTGCTCAAACAATTGACTTTTCACCGCAGGTTCTGCTATAATACTTTCCAACGTTTTGTTGCAAAGCGTTGGTTAACACATGTTTTTACCGGAAACCCGGAGGTATTTTATGATCCGCATTCTCACCGATTCCGCATCCGACATCCTGCCCGCCGAGGCGCAGCAGCTGGGTGTGACCGTCATCCCTCTGAATGTCACGCTGGAGAGCGGCGCCGTTCTGCGGGACGGCATTGATCAGACCCCCAGCGAGTATTACACCCTTTTGAAAGAGTGCCGCAAGCTGCCCACCACCAGCCAGCCCAGCCCGGAACTGTTTGAGCGGTTCTACCTGGACGCCGCCGCTGCCGGGGACGAAGTGCTGGGCATTTTCCTGTCGCAGGAGCTGTCCGGCACCTGCCAGTGCGCCAAGCTGGCCGCAGACCTTGCCAACGTGGACAATGTGCTGTTTGTGGACAGTGCCAGCGTCTGCCTGGGTGAAGCACTGCTGGTGCGGCTGGCCGTGCAGCTGCGCGATGCCGGCAAAACGCTGGTACAGATCGCCACTGACCTGGAACACGCCAAGGAGCATCTGCACCTGGTGGCGGCCATTGACGACCTGAAATATCTGCGCAAGGGCGGCCGCCTGCCCGCCGCCGTGGCCGTAGCCGGCGGAATGCTGGGCATCAAGCCGCTGATCACCATCAAGGAGGGCAAAGTGGCCATGGCCGGCAAGGCCCGCGGCCTGCCCGGTGCCTATGTAGCCCTGTTTAAAAAGGTGGAGGAGCTGGGCGGCATCAGCGCAGCCTTCCCCTCCGTGGCCGGTTATACGGTATCCCCCCGCGAGGTGCAGCCCATCCAGAACTACCTGCGGGACAACCTGCAGCGCTCCGAGCCGCTGGTGCGGCAGATCGGCTGCGTCATCGGCACCCATGCCGGCCCCGGCGCTTTCGGCCTGGCCTTCTTTGACAAAGGGCTGGTGCTGTAAAAAATACCTTCTGCAGGAAGCCATCAAGAGCAAAAGCCGTTTACTGGGAACCCGGTAAGCGGCTTTTTTCATCGGTCCCTCAGACGGACCAGGTGGGTTTCTCTGCAGCGGCGCTGTAATCAAACAGTCCATCGTTCTTTTCTTCCAGCGCCTTGATGATGTGATAGGTATATTCATTGTACGGTGTGGGGATGCCAAGCTCCCGGCCCATGCGGATCAGCGCCCCGGAGAACATGTCGATCTCGGTGTGACGGCCTGCATCCAGATCCTGTAAAGTGGAATACCGCGCCGCAGGCGGCACCGCACTGCCATGTCCGGAAGAAGCTGCCGCTTTGTTCAGGTCGATGCCCTTTGCGGCCGCGATGGCTTCCAGCTCGGCCCGCAGGCCGCTGCGGATCGCCTGCATATGGACGCTGTCCTGGTAGCAGCCCACACCAACGCCCAGCACCGCCTGCGGCAGGTTGTTGCAGACATTCAGACGGAATTTGCTCCACATCTCTTCCCGGATGCAGTCCGTTGCGCGGGCACGGAGTCCTGCTGCCGCAAACAGCTCTGCAGCTGCCTGCACCCGTTCACTCTGGTAAGGAGCGGTCTTTTCCCCGTAAATGATGCCGATGGTGGCCTCCGGATCGAACCGGTAGCCGCAGCCTTCCTGATGAGACGCGACCTTGATCAGCGAATACAGCAGGTGTTCCGGGCCGACTTTGGCCGCGATCAGCTCCTCGCTGTCCACACCATTCATCAAGCTCATGACCGTGGTGTTTTCTGCCACGATGGTGCGGATGCTGTCCATGGCACCGGGCAAGGCCCCGTATTTCAGCGCCACGATGAGCAGGTCTGCCCCGTGTGCTTCCTCCGGCGTCCAGACGGCCGGATGATACACCGTTCCATTGATGGTGCATCCCTGCCGCAGGCGTTCGGCCCGTCCGCCTTCTGCCACAACGCCGAACTGAAGTTTTTCACAGCGGGAAAGTCCCCAGATGATGTAGGAGCCAACCGCGCCTGCCCCCAAAAGAGCAACTTTCTGAATCTTCATGATACGTTTCCTCTTTTCTTTGTACTTCGGAAAATGGATCAGACGGCACTTCCGTCCATCCACAGCTTTCCCTCACAGGCCAGCACCTGATCCAGGATCATGCGGGACACCTTTGCCCCGTAGACGATGGCAGGGTGGTCGTTGTACTCAATGATGTCGTGGAAGTCCTTGTTCATCAGCACAATGACATACTCCCCATAGGGGGTATGCACGATGCCGCCATCGTTGCGGCAGGCGTTCATGCTGCCGCTCTTGCTGGCCACCCAGAGCAGCTCCGGGGCACCGGTCTCCTCGCAGTCCAGATAATACTGGGGGAAGTCCTTGGTCAGCATGGTGTTGTAATGCTGCTGGCGCAGGATGCCCAGCATCTCGGCACTGGCGGCTTTGCTCACCAGTTCGCCTTTGGCCATGCGGGCCAGCAGGGCAGCATAGTCCCGGGGCGTGGTGGTGCCCAGGCGGCGGTAGCGGTCAAAGTGCAGGGAGTTGTGCAGCACCGTGCGGGCAAAGCCCAGCTCCCGGATGCAGGCGTTGATGGTTTCCAGCCCCAGGTAATCAATGAGCATGTTGGTGGCAATGTTGTCCGAGCAAATGATCATCATGGTGGCGGTGTCCTTTACCTTGAGGCGCGCCCCTACGCCCAGCGCCCGCAGCATCCCGCTGCCGTCCACGAACTGGCTTTGTTCATAGGCGATCTCTTCGTCCAGAGCCGCTGCGCCCCGCTGCACCTGCAGGTACAGCGCCGCCAGAAGAAAAGCCTTGATCACGGACGCTGTTTCAAATTCCTCGTCCGCGCCCATCTCTACGGTATGGCCGCGCAGGTCATCCACCACCACGCTCATTTTGCCCTGATAGGAGTACAGCTCGGCAGCAATGCGCTTTTCCAGCGTCATATTCGGGTCCATATTGGAATTTCCTTTCCGGTTTCTACAAAAAGTTACAAGTTTTCCTCAAAAAAGCGCTGTGCGTTGCGCCAGAAAATGCGCTCCACCTCGTCCTCGGTAAAACCGGCCCTGCACAGGGCGTCCGCCAGAAGGGGCATATCCGCCGCCGTTTCCAGCTGGTGGGGGCCGTCAATGCCGTCAAAGTCGCTGCCCAGGGCGATCATCTCCACGCCGCCCACCTGCTTGTAATGGGCCGCGTGCTTTGCGATCAGCTCCACCGTGCTGCGGCAGGTCTCCGGGTGGGCGGGGTCGGTGTCCAGAAAGGCGGCGTAGTAGTTCAGGCCCGCAATGCCGCCTTTTTCAGCCAGAGCGCGGATCATTTCATCCGTCAGGTTGCGGGTGTGGGGGCACAGGGCACGGCAGTTGGAGTGGCTGGCCGCAAAGGGGCGGGTGCCGTGCTCCACAATGTCCCAGAAGCCTTTGTCGGAAAGGTGGCTCACATCCACGATCATATGCAGCCGCTCCATCTCGGCCAGAAAGGCAAAACCGGTCTCGGTCAGGCCCTGTTCGGTCTGGGCCGCCAGCGGCCCGCCGGGGTTTGCCTGCGGGGCGGCCAGCTCGTTTTCGTGGTTCCAGGTCAGGGTCATCATGCGCACGCCCAGCTCGTACATCCGGCGCAGCACGCCCAGGCTGCCCTTGCAGCAGCCGCCTTCCTCGATGGTCAGCATTCCACTGATCCTGCCCGCTGCGGCATTTCTGCGGATGTCCGCTGCCGTGTACACCGGGGCAATTTTGTCCGGGTAGGCGGCCATGATGCGCTTGAACACGTCCACTTCTTCCAATGCCGTCACCAGCGGGTCGGCCCCGGGGGCGGGGTCGGCCAGGTTGACAAAGGCCGCAAAGCACTGCAGCATGTAGTCCCCCTTCTGCAGCTTTTCCAGGTCGATGTGCAGATCGTTATGGGCAAAGCACTTGGGGCTGCCCGCCTTTTCGGCGCGGCGCAGCTCGCTCAGGTTATCGCAATGCAGGTCCCAGACTTTCATGGTCAATGTCTCCTTTTTCAGGCTTCCCCGCCCAGCAGCTGCAGCAGCTCTTCGGGCTTCATGGACAGGATCGCGCCGTCCGCCGAGCCGGTGACGGTATCCGCCAGGCTCTGCTTGGCCTGCTGCAGCTCCACGATCTTTTCTTCAATGGTGTCCTGTGCAATGAGCTTGTACACCTGCACAGGGTTCTTCTGGCCG